>NZ_JACEXH010000051.1:0-19438 GCF_014525465.1 Actinotalea sp. JY-7885
GCGGCAGGGCGAGCGGCGGGCCGAGCGCGCCGCGCACTCGGCCGGTCTTGGGAGCGATTCGGGCGTCGCCACCACCGGATCCGTGCCAGAAGCGGGCTGGGCGCGGGGGGTCAGAGGCCGACCGTGCGGCGGGTGCGCCACAGGAGCCAGACCAGGTACGGGGCGCCGATCATCGCCGTGACCAGGCCGGCCGGGATCTGGCCCGGGGCGATCACCGTGCGGCCGACGGTGTCGGCGACGCTGACCAGCAGCGCGCCGAGCAGCGTCGCCGCCGGGACCATCCGCCGGTGCGCCGACCCCACGAGCCCGCGCGCGAGGTGCGGCGCGACCAGCCCGACGAAGCCGACGACGCCCGCCGCCGAGACCGCCGTCGCGGCGAGCAGGGCCGCGCACGCGAGCAGGGTCAGGCGCGCGGGCCCGAGGCCCACGCCGAGCACCCGGGGCGTGTCGTCGTCGAGCGCCACGAGGTCGAGCTCGCGCCGCGACCGCACCACCACGGGCACGACGACGGCCAGGGCCGCGAGCACGGGCAGGCTCTGCTCGAGCGAGCGGCCGTACGTCGAGCCCGACAGCCACGTCAGCGCGAGCACGGTGTTCCAGGGGTTGGTGACGACGACGATCACCGTGATCAGCGCGGTCGCGACCGCGCTCACGCCGACGCCGACGAGGACCAGCCGGTCCGAGCTGAGCCCGCGACGGTGCGCGAGTCCGTAGACGAGCGCGAACGTGGCCGCCGCGGCGACCGTGGCCGAGCCCGTCACCGCCCACAGGCTCGCGCCCGGGACCAGCACGATGAGCAGCACGGCCCCGACGCCGGCGCCGCCCGTGATGCCGAGCAGGCCCGGCTCGGCGAGCGGGTTGCGGCACACGGCCTGCACGATCGAGCCCGACAGCGCGAGCGCGGCCCCCGCGAGCAGCGCCGCCACGACGCGCGGCACCCGCTGGTCGAGCACGAAGGTCACGCCCCGGCCCGAGACGCCGCGGAGCCAGTTGGCGACGTCGCCCGTGAGCAGCATCGTGTCGCCGAGCAGCAGCCCCGCCAGGACGGCGCCCGCCACCAGGGCCACGAGGATCGCCTGCGTCACCACGACGCGGCGCCGTGTGCGCGGCGCGCCCGTGCCGGCGGAGGCGGTGGTGGGTCGCGCGTCGTCGCGCAGCCGGCGCGCGAGCCAGACGAGCACGGCGGCGCCGAAGAGCGTCGTCACGACGCCCGTCGGGACCGCGACGCTGCCCGTGCCGGGGATCAGGAGCCGGAGCAGGATGTCGGCGGCGAGCACGACGACGCAGCCGACGAGGCCCGCCAGCGGCAGCAGCACGCGGTGCCGGTGCAGGCCCGGGACGAGTGGCGCCAGCAGCCGCGCGATCACGGGCGCGCACAGCCCGACGAACCCGATCGGACCCGCGACGGTGACCGCCGACGCCGCGAGCAGCACCGCGACGAGTACGGCGACGACGCGCGTGCGGCGCACGTCGAGCCCGAGCACGGTCGCGGCGTCGTCGCCCAGCGCCATGAGGTCGAGGCGGCGCCCGAGCACGAGCGCGGCGGCCAGGCCGATCGCCACGACGGGGGCGACCTGCGCCAGCGTGCGCGCGTCGGTCTGGGCGATGGAGCCGCTGCCCCATGCGAAGAGGCCCTGCGTCTCCTGCTCGAAGAGCATGAGCAGCAGCACGGTCAGCGACCCGAGGGCGAGCGTGGTGGCCGACCCCGCGAGCACGAGGCGCGTCGGCCCCGTCGCCCCACCCCGCGACAGGGCGAGCACGAACGCGGCCGCCCCGAGGCCGCCGACGAACGCGAGCAGCCCGTTGACCGCGAGCGGGAGCGCGACGCCGACCACGGCGGCCAGGACGACCGCGAGGTACCCCCCGGCGTTGACGGCGAGGGTGTCCGGCGACGCGAGCGGGTTGCGCGCGACCGACTGGAGCACCCCGCCGGACACCGCGAGCGCGACGCCGACGAGCAGGGCGGCGAGCACGCGCGGCAGGCGCGAGGCGACCAGCACCGCGAGGGCCTGGTCGTCGGCCGCGCCGCCCGTGAGCAGGCGCAGCAGGTCGCCCGCACCCACGTCCGACGTGCCGAGCGTGACGTCGACGAGCGCGAGCGCGACGACCAGGGCGAGCGCGAGGAGGAGGACGGCGCCGACCTGCAGCCGGCGCACCGGGGTGACCGGGGCGGACGCCTCGGCCTCCCCCGGCGCCCCGACCGTCAGGACGGGCACGCTCACTCGGTCAGCGCGTCGACGACCGCGTCGACGAAGGCCTCGCCGGAGGCCGGCCCGCCGAACATCCAGATGCCGTCCGGGATGCGGTGGACGTCACCGGCCGTGACGAACGGCAGCTGCTCCCAGATCGGGTTGCCGGCGAGGCCCTCGGCGAACGGGTCGGCCTGCGAGTCGCTCGCGGCGTAGAGGAAGTGCACGTCGCCGAGGCCCGTCAGGCCCTCGACGTCGGTCGAGGCCAGGCCGTAGTCGGCGTCACCCTCGCCGGTCCAGGCGTTCTCGAGGCCGAGCTCGGCCGCGATGGCACCCAGGTAGGCACCCTCGGTGTACATCCGGATCGAGACCACGCCGTTGTTGTCCCAGCCGTCGGCCATCGTGATCGGCGCGCCCTCGAGGCCCGCCTCGGCGAGCGCCGCGGCGCCCTCCTCGACGGCCGTGTCGAACTCCGCGAGCAGCTCCTGCGCCTCGTCCGAGGTGCCGGTGACCTCACCGAGGACCGTGACGGTCTCCCGCAGGTGGCCGAGCGGGTCCGACGCGTCCGAGCCGCGCAGCGCGATCACGGGGAAGGACTCCTCGATCTGCGCGACGACGTTCTCGGGCAGGTCCGTGGTGGTCACGACGAGGTCCGGCTCGAGGGCCGCGATCGCGTCCAGGCTCGGCTCGCCGCGGAAGCCGACGTCGGGCGTGGCCTCGTCGAGCGGGACGACCGTGGCCCACGTGTTGTAGCCGGCCGGGTCCGCCGCGCCGATCGGCTCGACGCCGAGGCTGAGCAGGTTCTCGGTCAGACCCCACTCGAGCGAGACCACGCGCTGCGCGGGGGCGTCCAGGGTGACCTCGCCCCGCTCGTCCATGACCGTGATCGGCTCGGCCGCGGCGACCGCACCGCTGTCCTGGTCGGTCTCGGTCGCGGGGGCCTCGGTCGTGCCGCACGCGGCGAGCGAGACGACGGCCAGGGCCGTGAGGGCAGGCAGGGACAGGCGGAGGCGGCGCATGGGTTCCTCGTGATTCGTGGTGTGGGGTGCGGTCAGGACGGCCAGGTCGCGGGGCGACCGGCTCAGCGGGGTTCGGAGGACGGCACGCGGCGCGCGGCGTGACGCCCGACGGGATGCGCGCGGACCCGGCCGGTCGCCGGGTCGACCGTGACGTCGATGCGGATGCCGTAGGTCTCGGTCAGGGCCGGGCCGGTCAGCACCTCGGCCGCCCGGCCCGTGCCGACGACGCGGCCGCGGTCGAGCAGCGCGACGGTGTCGGCGACGTCCGCGGCCTGGTCGAGGTCGTGCAGCACGACGCCGACGGCGACGCCGTGGTCGTCCGCGAGGTCGCGGACCAGGTCGAGGATCTCGACCTGGTAGCGCAGGTCGAGGTGGTTGGTGGGCTCGTCGAGCAGCAGCACGCCCGTGTCCTGCGCGAGGCACGAGGCGAGCCAGACGCGCTGCAGCTCCCCGCCCGAGAGCTCGTCGACCGCGCGCTGCGCCATCCCGGCGACGCCGGTCACCGCCATCGCCCACGCGATGGTCCGCGCGCCGTCGGCGTCGCCGGCCCGCCAGCGACCGCGGTGCGGGTGCCGCCCGTACTCGACGACGTCGGCCACCGTCACGCCGCCGGGCGTCGGCCGGCTCTGCGAGAGCAGGGTGACCAGGCGCGCGAACTCGCGCGGGTGCAGCGCGAACGCGTCCGCGTCGGCCGCCGCGAGCCGCACCGCGCCCGACGTCGGCCGGTGCAGGCGCGCGAGCGATCGCAGCAGCGTGGACTTCCCGGACCCGTTGGGTCCGACGAGCGCCGTGACCTGCCCGGCGCGCAGGACGAGGTCCGCGCCGCGCACGACCGGAGCGCCGTCGTAGGCGAGGTGCAGGTCGGAGCCCTCGAGCGCCACCCGGCCGGGCGCGACGTCGGCCCGGTGGGCGGCGTCGGGCCGGAGGACGGCGGGCGGGGCGGCGGTCATAAGCGAAGGTTAGCCATACCTAAGTCCAGCCGTAAAGCCGCTACCCGACGGCGAAGAAGAGCAGGGCGATGAGGAAGCCCATCGTGCCGATGATCGTCTCCATGACGGTCCACGTCTTGAGCGTCGTCTTCACGTCCATGCCGAAGAAGCGCCCCACCAGCCAGAACCCGGAGTCGTTGACGTGGGAGGCCATGACGGAGCCGGCCGCCACCGCGAGGACGATCGCCGCCAGCTGCACGGGCCCGTAGTCGCCGCTCGCCACGGCGGGCTCGATGAGGCCCGCCGCCGTGATGAGCGCGACCGTCGCCGAGCCCTGGGCGATGCGCAGGACCGTCGCGATGAGGAACCCGGCCACGATGATCGGCAGACCGAGGTCGCCGAGGGCCTCCTCGAGCGCGGCGCCGATGCCGGACGCGCGCAGGACGCCGCCGAACATGCCGCCCGCGCCGGTGATGAGGATGACCGAGCAGACGGGGCCGAGCGCGGACTCGAGCAGGCGCTCGATCGCCGTCTTGTCGCGTCCGCGCCGGGCGCCCATGACCCAGGCGGCCACCAGCACGGCGATGAGGAGCGCGACCGGCGTCGAGCCGATCGCGCGTGCGAGCTGGACCCACGTCGCGTCGCCGTCGATGACCCCGGCGCCGCGCAGCGTGTCGAGGCCGGTGTTGAGGAAGATCAGGAACAGCGGCAGGAGCAGCACGCCGACGACCGTGCCCAGCGACGGCGGGTTGGCGGGCTCGTCCTCGGACGTCCCGAGGATCTCGGGGACCGGCAGGACCCATCTGCGTCCGGCCCACAGGCCGTAGAGGTAGGAGCTGACGAACCACGTCGGGATCGCCACCACCAGGCCGATGAGGATGACCAGCCCCGGGTCGGCGCCGAGCAGCTCGGACGCCGCCACGGGCCCGGGGTGGGGTGGCACGAAGACGTGCATGACCGAGAAGGCCCCCGCGGCCGGGAGGCCGAAGGAGAGCACCGACCCGCCCAGGCGCCGGGCGACCGCGAAGACGATCGGCAGCATGACGACGAGGCCGGCGTCGAAGAAGATCGGGAAGCCGAAGATCAGGGACGCGACGCCGAGCGCGAGCGGCGCGCGCTTCTCGCCGAAGCGCCGCACGAGGGTGTCCGCCATGACCTTGGCGCCGCCCGACGTCTCGACCATCCGGCCGAGCATCGCGCCGAGCCCGACCAGGAGGGCCACGGACCCCAGCGTCGTCCCGAAGCCCGAGGTGAGCACGTCCACCACGGCCCCGGCCGGCACGCCGGTCGCGAACGCGGTGAGCAGGGAGACGAGGATCAGGGCGAGGAAGGCGTGCAGGCGCAGCCTGATGATGAGGAAGAGCAGCAGCGCGATCGCGCCCGCCGCAATGCCGAGCAGGGGCGCTGCCCCGAGCGTCTGTTCCCAGTCCTCCGGTGGCACGGCTTCCCCCTGGTGCTCGACGGCCCGCGGCGCTCCCGCGGGATGGTGTCAGTCGGTGGGCCCGCTCGCCCGCGGCGCCGCGGCCACGAGCCCGAACGCGTCGATGGTCCGGTCGGCGACCGCGTCCGGGGGGACGTCGACCACGATCGTGATCCCGTCCTCGTCCTCGCGCAGCGGCTGGAGCGTCTGCAGCTGCGAGGGCAGGAGGGTGGGCGGCATGAAGTGGCCCGAGCGGCCGCCCATGCGCTCGGCGAGCACCTCGGGGGCGGCGGTCAGGTGCACGAAGTGGACGCGACCCTGCGCCCCGCGCAGCACGTCGCGGTAGCTCTCCTTGAGGGCGGAGCACGTGACGAGCGAGCTGAGCCCGGCCGCGGTCTGCGCCGTGAGCCAGTCCCGGATCGCCTCGAGCCAGGGCCACCGGTCCTCGTCGTCGAGCGGCGTCCCGGCCGACATCTTGTCGATGTTGGCCTGGGGGTGGAACTCGTCCGCCTCGGCGTAGGGCCAGCCGAGCCGCTCCTGGAGGAGCGTGGCCAGCGTCGTCTTGCCCGAGCCCGAGACGCCCATGATGACCAGGTGCTGGACGGGCGCGCCGTCGGCCGTCAGGGGAACCGCAGCGTCGTCCGTCACGCCGCCCACTCTGGCGGAGGCCGCCCGCGTTCGTCCACCGCGCCTCAGGCGTCGGCCGCCCCGGCGGGCGGCGGGCCCGGCTGGAAGCGGTAGCCCATGCCGGACTCCGTGAGCAGGTAGCGCGGGGCGGACGGGTCGGGCTCGAGCTTCTTGCGCAGCTGCGACAGGTACAGCCGCAGGTAGCCCGAGCTCGTCGCGTGCGCGCCCCAGATCTCGGACAGGATCGTGCGGCGCGTGACCAGCCGGCCGGGGTTGCGGACCAGGATCTCGAGGACCTGCCACTCGGTCGGCGTCAGGTGCACCGGCTCACGCGCGTCGGCCCCGCGCAGGACGATCTTCAGCCCGAGGTCGACCGTGACGTCCCCGAAGGTCACGACCGGCTCCCCGTCGGCCCGCGGGGCCGAGCGGCGCGTCAGCGCGCGGATGCGCGCGAGCAGCTCGTCGAGGTGGAACGGCTTGGAGACGTGGTCGTCGGCACCCGCGTCCAGCGCTTCCACCTTGTCGCCCGAGCCCGTGCGGCCGGACACCACGAGGATCGGCGCCGCGGTCCAGCCCCGCAGCGCCTGGATCAGCTCGATGCCGTCGAGGTTCGGCATGCCGAGGTCGACGAGGTAGAGGTCCGGCCGGTGCTCGGCGGCCTGCGCGAGGGCGTCGACACCGTCGGTCGCGGTCAGGACGGTGTAGCCGCGCGCCCGCAGCGTGATGCGCAGCGCCCGCAGGATCTGCGGGTCGTCGTCGGCGACGAGGATCTTCACGGCCGCACCCCCGCCCCCGCCGCGACGGGAAGCGCGACGACCATGGTCAGGCCCCCACCGGGCGTGTCCTCGGAGGTGAGCGTGCCACCCATGCCCTCGGTGAAGCCGCGGGACAGCGCGAGCCCGAGCCCGAGCCCCGTGAGGTTGTCCGTGTCCCCGAGCCGCTGGAACGGCACGAAGAGCTGGTCCCGGCGGTCGGGGGCGACCCCGGGACCGTGGTCGACCACCCGGATCTCGAGGTGCTCCCCGAACGCGCTCGTCGAGACGTGCGGCGGGCGCCCCGGCGGGCTGACGTGGATCGCGTTCGCCAGGACGTTGACGATGACCCGCCGCAGCAGCGCGGGGTCCGCCGCGACGGGCGGCACGTCCGGGTCGAGGTCGAGCACGACGTCGTCCGGCCCCGCGCCGAGCTCGTCGAGCGCCGGGAGGATGACGTCCTCGACGTCGGTGGCTGCGAGCGAGACGCCGAGCACGCCGGCCTGCAGGCGGCTGACGTCCAGCAGGTCCGTGACCAGCGTCGTCAGGGTCCGCAGGCTCTCGTCCGCCGTCGCGAGCAGCTCCGCGCGGTCCGCCGCGGACAGGTCGACGTCGGCCGCCCGCAGGCCACCGATGGCGGTCACCGCGGCGGCCAGCGGGCGACGCAGGTCGTGGCTCACGGCGGAGAGCAGGGCGCTGCGGACCTGGTCGGCCTCGACCAGCGGGCCGACGGCGCTCGCGGTCGCGCGCAGGCGCTCCTGCTCGAGGGCCCCGGCGAGCTGGGTGACGACGACCGGCAGGAGGCGCGCGGCCGAGGCGTCGAGCGGCGATCCGTGGAGGTCGAGCACCGCGACGTCGTCCACGCGCACCGTCGCCGACGGGGCACCCTGTGGGGCCGCGCCGTCCTGCGCCCGCACGTCGTCGCCCTCGCGCAGGCGCACCGCGTCGAGACCGAACGCCTCGCGCGCGCGCGCCACCAGCGCCCCGAGCACGTCCTGCCCGCGCAGCACGCCGCCAGCGACCGCCAGCATCAGCTCCGACTCGGCCGCGGCCCGGCGCGCCACCCGGCTGCGGCGCGCGGCCTGGTCCACCACGAGGCTGACGAGCATCCCGTTGACGATGTAGAGCACCAGCCCGACGGCGTGCAGCGGCTCGCCGATGCTCACCGTCCGCACCGGCTCGATGAAGAAGTAGTCGAGCGTCAGGCCGGACATCACGGCGGTGAAGAGCGCCGGCCAGAGCCCTCCGACGAGCGCGACGACGACCACCAGGAGCTGGTAGGCCAGCACGTCGGCGACCAGCGAGTCCGGCGTGCGCAGCCCCACGAGCGCCGCGGTGAGCAGCGGCCCGCCGAGCAGGGAGACGACCAGGCCGAGCACCCTCCGGCGCGTCGTGAGGGCGCCCCGCAGCCGCGGCAGCGCCGCCCGCCCTCCGGCGGCGGCGTGGTTGACGATGTGCACGTCGATCGAGCCGGACTCGCGGATGACTGTCGCGCCGACGCCGGGGCCGCTCAGCGCGGCGGCCAGCCGGCCGCGCCGGCTCAGCCCGATGACGAGCTGCGTCGCGTCGTGCGTGCGCGCGAACTCGACCAGCGTGCGGGCGACGTCGTCGCCGACGACCTGGTGGTACGTGCCGCCGAGGGTCTCGGCGAGGGCGGCCTGCGCCGCGAGCGCCTGCGGGCTCGACTCGCGGAGCCCGGTCTGCCCGGTGACGTGGACGGCGAGCAGCTGCCCGCCCGCGGAGCGCGCGGCGATGCGCGCGCCCCGGCGCAGCAACGTCTCCCCCTCGGGGCCGCCGGTCAGCGCGACGACGACGCGCTCGCGCGCCTCCCACGTGCCCCCGATCTCGTGCTCGGCACGGTAGGTGCGCAGGGCGTTGTCGACCTCGTCGGCCAGCCACAGCAGCGCGAGCTCGCGCAGCGCCGTGAGGTTCCCGAGCCGGAAGTAGTGCGACAGCGCCGCGTCGATGCGCTCGGCCGGGTAGACGTTGCCCTCCGCGAGGCGCTCGCGCAGGGCCTGCGGCGCGAGGTCGACGAGCTCGACCTGGTCCGCCCCCCGCAGCACGGAGTCGGGGACCGTCTCGCGCTGCGGCACCCCGGTGATCGTCTGCACCACGTCGTTGAGCGACTCGACGTGCTGCACGTTCACGGTGGTGACGACGTCGATGCCGGCGTCCAGAAGGGCGGCCACGTCCTGCCAGCGCTTGGCGTGCCGCGAGCCTGGCGCGTTGGTGTGCGCGAGCTCGTCGACGAGCGCGACCTGCGGCCGCCGCGCGAGCACGGCGTCGAGGTCCATCTCCGCCAGCGTCACCCCCCGGTGCTCGACCTGCGTGCGCGGCACCACGTCGAGGCCCTCGGCGAGCGCCGCCGTGGCGGCGCGGCCGTGGGTCTCCACGACCGCGACCACGACGTCGCGTCCCTCCGCACGCAGGTCCCGGCCCTCCTCGAGCATGGCGTAGGTCTTGCCCACTCCGGGCGCGGCGCCGAGGAGGACCCGCAGGCGCCCACGTGACATGCGCTCAGCCTGCCAGCCGGTCGAGCGCCAGGTTGACTGTGAGGACGTCGACGCGCGGCTCGCCGAGGAACCCGAGGTCGCGGCCCGCCGTCGCGTCGGCGACCACGTCGCGCACGGCGTCCTCGGACAGGCCGCGCGCGGCCGCGACGCGGGCCACCTGCAGCTCGGCGTACTCGGGGCTGATGTGCGGGTCCAGGCCCGACGCCGACGCGGTGAGCGCATCGACCGGGACGTCGGCCTCGGCGATGCCCTCGAGCGTCGCCACCGCGGCCCGGCGCTCCTCGATCGACGCCACGAGGTCGGCGTTGTTCGGGCCCAGGTTGCTGCCGCTCGAAGCGCCCGCGTCGTAGCCGTCGCCCGCGGCGGAGGGCCGCGGCTGGAGGTACTCGGGCAGCGGCTCGCCGTCGGCGTCGGTGAACGACTGCCCGATCAGCGCGGAGCCGACGACGGCGCCGTCCTGCCCGCGGACGAGCGAGCCGTCGGCCCGCGACCCGAGGGCGACCTGCCCGATCGCGGTGATCGCCAGCGGGTACGCGACGCCGAGGACGACGGTCAGGACGAGCATGGCGCGGACGGCGACGCGCACGTGCGGCCAGGTGGTGCGAGCGGAGCTCATGGACGGTCCTTCTGTGGTGAGGGGTGGCGGCTGGTCGGGGTGCCGGCGAGGGTCAGAACCCGGGGAGCAGGCTGACCAGCAGGTCGATGGCCTTGATGCCGACGAACGGCGCGACGATCCCGCCGAGCCCGTAGACGAGCAGGTTGCGGCTGAGGATCTTGGGCGCCGAGAGGGGCCGGTACCGCACGCCGCGCAGGGCGAGCGGGATGAGCACCACGATGACCAGCGCGTTGAAGATGATCGCGGAGAGGATCGCCGACGCGGGCGAGGCCAGCTGCATGACGTTGAGCGCCGCCAGGCCCGGGAAGACCCCGGCGAACATGGCGGGGATGATCGCGAAGTACTTCGCGACGTCGTTGGCGAGCGAGAAGGTCGTCAGCGCGCCCCGCGTGATGAGCAGCTGCTTGCCGATCCGCACGATGTCGATGAGCTTGGTCGGGTCGGAGTCCAGGTCGACCATGTTCCCGGCCTCCTTCGCGGCCGAGGTGCCGGTGTTCATCGCGACGCCGACGTCGGCCTGCGCGAGCGCCGGGGCGTCGTTGGTGCCGTCGCCCGTCATCGCGACGAGGTTGCCGCCCTCCTGCTCGCGCCGGATGAGCGCGAGCTTGTCCTCGGGCGTGGCCTCCGCGAGGTAGTCGTCGACGCCGGCCTCGGCCGCGATGGCCTTGGCGGTCAGCGGGTTGTCACCCGTGATCATCACGGTGCGGATGCCCATCGCCCGCAGCTCGGCGAACCGCTGCGCCATGCCCTCCTTGACGACGTCCTTGAGGTGCACGACGCCGAGGACGCGCCCCGTGCCGTCCGGCGCGCGCTCGGCGACGACCAGCGGCGTGCCGCCGCTCGCCGAGACGCGCTCGACGTGGCCGTCGAGGTCGCGGCGCACGTCCGCCGGGATCGGGCCGTCCTCCTCGAGCCACGCGATCACCGCCGACCCGGCGCCCTTGCGCACGAGGGCGCCGTCGACCAGGTCCACCCCGCTCATGCGCGTCTGCGCCGTGAACGGCACCAGCCGGCCGCCGTCGACGCCCGCGGGCATGACGCCGCGCTCGACGGCGAGGTCGACGATCGACCGTCCCTCGGGCGTTGGGTCGCCCCCGGAGGCGCGCGACGCCGCGCGCACCAGGTCGTGCTCGGCGACGCCGGTGAGCGGCAGGAACGCCGTCGCCCGCCGGTTGCCGTAGGTGATGGTGCCCGTCTTGTCGAGCAGCAGCGTCGTGACGTCGCCGGCGGCCTCGACCGCGCGGCCCGACATCGCGAGCACGTTGTGCTGGACCAGGCGGTCCATCCCCGCGATGCCGATCGCCGACAGCAGTGCCCCGATCGTCGTCGGGATGAGGCACACGAGGAGCGCCACGAGCACGGTCAGGCTCACCGGCGCGGCGGCGTAGGAGGCGAGCGGGTTGAGCGTCAGGGTGACGACCACGAAGACGATCGACAGGCTCGCGAGCAGGATGTTCAGCGCGATCTCGTTGGGGGTCTTCTGCCGCGCCGCGCCCTCCACGAGCGCGATCATGCGGTCGACGAAGGTCTCGCCCGGCCGCGAGGTGATGCGCACGACGATCCGGTCGGACAGGACCCGCGTGCCACCCGTCACGGCACTCCGGTCACCGCCGGACTCGCGCACCACGGGCGCGGACTCGCCCGTGATGGCCGACTCGTCGACGGACGCGATGCCCCACACGATGTCGCCGTCGCCCGGGACGGGCTCGCCCGCGCTCACGACGACGACGTCGCCCACCGTGAGCTCCGAGGACGCGACGGCGCGCGTCGCGGCGCGCTCCGCGGCGGGGTCGCCCGCCGCGTCGTAGCCCTGCACGACGTTCGCCGAGGTGCTGGTCCGCGTGCGGCGCAGGCTGTCCGCCTGGGCCTTGCCCCGGCCCTCGGCCACGGACTCCGCGAGGTTGGCGAAGACGACGGTGAGCCAGAGCCACACGGCGATGCCGGCGGTGAAGGTCGCCGGGACCGGTGACCCGCCCGACGTGCCGGGACCGCCGAGGAACGGCTCGGCCACGGCCAGCACGGTGGTGAGCACCGCGCCGACCTCGACGACGAACATGACGGGGTTACGCCACATGAGGCGCGGGTCGAGCTTGCGCAGCGCGCCGGGCAGGGCCGCGGCGAGCTGTCGGGGCCCGAAGGCGCTCGGGGCGGACGTCCGCGGGGCAGTGGTGTGGGGCGCCGTCGGCGCCGGTGAGAGCTGTGCTGTCGTGGACATGGGTGTCAGAGACCTTCCGCCAGGGGACCCAGCGCGAGTGCGGGAAAGTACGTCAGGGCGGTCACGACGACCGTGACGCCCGTGAGCAGGCCGACGAACTGCGGCCGGTGGGTCGGCAGCGTGCCGACCGTGGCGGGCACGCGGTCCTGCGCCGCGAGCGAGCCCGCCAGGGCGAGGACGAAGAGGATCGGCAGGAACCGTCCGAGGAGCATCGCCACGCCGAGCGCCGTGTTGAACCACGGCGTGTTGGCCGTCAGGCCCGCGAACGCGGAGCCGTTGTTGTTGGCCGCGGACGTGAACGCGTAGAGCACCTCGGAGAACCCGTGGACGCCGGGGTTCCAGATCGACGTCGCCTCGACGTCGGCCCGCACCCCGGGGATCGCGAAGCTCAGCGCCGTGCCGGTGAGCACGAGGACCGGCGTGACGAGGATGTACAGCGAGGCGAGCTTGATCTCGCGCGGCCCGATCTTCTTGCCCAGGTACTCGGGCGTGCGGCCGACCATGAGGCCGCCCAGGAACACGGCGATGATCGCGAGCACGAGCATCCCGTACAGCCCCGAGCCGACGCCGCCCGGGGCGACCTCCCCGAACATCATGTTGAGCATCGGCATCATGCCGCCGAGCGCGGTGTACGAGTCGTGCATCGAGTTCACGGCGCCGGTCGAGGTCAGGGTGCTCGTCGTGGCGAACAGCGCCGAGCCGGCCACGCCGAAGCGCAGCTCCTTGCCCTCCATCGCGCCGCCCGCGGCCGCCGGGGCGTCCCCCGTGGCGTGCCACTCGAACAGCGTCAGCGCAGCGAGCGAGACGGCGAAGATCGTCGCCATGGCCGCGAGGATCGCGTGCCCCTGGCGGGTGTCGCCGAGCATCCGCCCCATCGTGCGCGGCAGCGAGAACGGGATCGCGAGCATGAGGACGACCTCGACGAGGTTGGTCCAGGGCGTCGGGTTCTCGAACGGGTGCGCCGAGTTCGCGTTGAAGAAGCCGCCGCCGTTCGTGCCGAGCAGCTTGATCGACTCCTGGGAGGCCACGGGGCCCCCGGGGACGGACTGCACGCCGCCGGCGAGCGTCGCGACGTCGGTGAACCCGGACCAGTTCTGCACCACGCCGCCGGCGATGAGCACCACGGCGCCGATCGCGGCACCGGGGAGCAGGATCCGCAGCGTGCCGCGGGTCAGGTCGACCCAGAAGTTGCCGATCGTGCCGGCCCTGCGCCGCGCGAACCCCCGCAGCAGCGCGATGACGACGCCGATGCCGACGGCGGCCGAGACGACGTTCTGCACGGCCAGACCCGCGGCCTGCACCGCGTACCCGACGGTGAGCTCGGGCGAGTACGACTGCCAGTTGGTGTTCGCGACGAACGACGCGGCCGTGTTGAACGCCAGGTGCTCGCCGACCGGGGGCAGCCCCAGGTGGTAGGGCAGCACCGTCTGCAGGCGCTGCATGGCGTAGAGCAGCAGGAGGCCGACCAGCGAGAACGCGAGCAGCGCCCGCAGGTACTGCGACCAGGTCTGCTCGGCCCGCGGGTCGACGCCGAGGACCCGGTAGAACCCGCGCTCGACGCGCAGGTCCTTGCCGGACGTGTAGACGCGCGCCATGTACTCGCCGAGCGGTCGGTGGAGCCCTGCCAGCACCAGCGCGAGCGCGAGCGCCTGGGCGACGGCGTACCAGGCGGCCATCAGAACCGCTCCGGATTGACGAGCGCCCACACGAGGTAGACGACGGCGGCGACCGCGAGGGCCGCGGCGATGAGGTCGAGGACGATCACAGCGTCGCGACCCCCCGACCGACGACGGCCACGAGCGCGAAGACCGCGATCGAGGCTGCCACGAAGACGAGGTCCAGCACGGGTGACTCCTGACGTCGGTTCCGGACCGCGCCGCCCGGTGGGCGCACGCGGGGCCCGGGTGGGCTCGCCACCCATCCCACGCCCGCGCCGGGGTGAGATCCGCCGTCCTGACGGTTTCCCTACGGTCCCGGTGCGCGTCCTGACGGAACCCGTGCGCCCGGCGCCATCTCGCGCCAGGACGGCAGGATCTCGCGAGCCACGGGACGGCCCCCGGCCCTAGCGTCGAGGCGTGACCTCCCACGCCTCGGGCCCGACCTCCCGCCCCTCGCCGCGGACCTCGCGCCACCCGGCCCTGCCCGTGGTCGCGATCGGCGTGACCGTCGTGCTGTGGGCCTCCGCGTTCGTCGCCATCCGCGACGTCGGCGCCGACGTCGGCCCGGGAGCGCTGACCCTCGGCCGGCTCCTCGTGGGGAGCGTCGCCCTGGGCGTGCCCCTGCTCCTCCAGCGCCAGGCGTGGCCGCCCCGCGCCGCGTGGCCCCGCCTGGTCGCCGTCGGCGTGCTCTGGTTCGGGGTCTACAACCTCGCGCTCAACGCGGCCGAGCAGCGCATCGACGCCGGGACCGCGTCGATGCTCGTCAACGTGGGACCCGTGCTCCTGGCGGTCCTCGCCGGGATCACCCTGGGCGAGGGCTTCCCGCGGCCCCTGCTGGTGGGCAGCACGGTGGGACTGGCCGGCGTCGTGGTCATCGGCGTCGCGACGTCGACCGGGGAGCGCGCGGACGTGTGGGGCGCAGTCCTGTGCGTCGTCGCCGCGGTCGCCTACGCCGTCGCCGTCATCGTGCAGAAGCCACTGCTCGGACGGCTCTCGGCGCTGCAGGTGACGTGGGCCGCGTGCACGGTCGGCGCCCTGGCGTGCCTGCCGTTCGCACCGCAGCTGGTCGCGGACCTCACGGCGGCCCCGGGCCCGGGACCGCTCCTGGGCGTGGTGTACCTGGGCCTGTTCCCGACGGCCGTCGCGTTCACCACGTGGGCCTACGCCCTCGCGCGCAGCGACGCGGGCCGCCTCGGCTCCACCACGTACCTCGTCCCCCCGCTCGCGGTGCTGCTCGGCTGGCTGCTGCTGGGCGAGGTGCCGCCGCTGCTCGCGTTCGCCGGTGGGGCGCTGTGCCTGCTGGGCGTGTGGATCACGCGCCGACCCGAGTCATCCCGAGGTCGCACGTGGCGCAAGGGTGCGCCGACTAGACTCGCCGCGTGATCTTCAAGGCCGTGGGCGACGGGCGCCCGTACCCGGACCACGGGCTCACCACGCCCAAGCAGTGGGCCGAGGTCCCGCCCCGGCAGGTGCGCCTCGACGACCTCGTGACGACCAAGCGCACGCTCAACCTCGACAACCTCCTCTCGGAGGACTCGACGTTCTACGGCGACCTGTTCGCCCACGTCGTGCAGTGGAAGGGCGTCATGTACCTCGAGGACGGCCTGCACCGCGCCGTGCGCGCCGCCCTCCAGCAGCGCCCGATCCTGCATGCCCGAGTGCTCGTCGTGGAGGACTGATGGAGGAGACCGCCGCCGACCGCGAGCGCCGCCTGCGGCGCCGACGCCAGCACGAGCGGCAGGCGGTCGTCTTCGGGTCGCTCATCGCGGCGCTCGCCGTGGCCGGCCTCGGCTCCGCGGCCGTCTACACGGGCGTCATCTCCGCGCCGTTCCTGGACCGCGAGTTCAGCACCCCGCCCCCGGACGCCGGCGCCGCAGCCCTGCCGCCCCCGCCCTGCCCGCCCGAGGGCACCCTGCCGGTGCAGTACAACACCGTCACGATCAACGTCCTCAACGGCGCCGGCACCTCCGGGCTCGCCGGCAGCACGCGCGACGCCCTGACGGCACGGGGCTTCGCGGTGCTCACGGCGGGCAACTACCCGGCCAAGCTGCCGGGCACCGCGCAGATCACGTTCGGCGAGGCCGGGCTTGCCGCCGCGTACACGCTCGCGGCGCACGTCACGACCCCCACGCTGGTCCTCGACCAGCGCGCCGACGCGAGCGTCGACCTCGTGCTCGGCCAGGAGTTCGGGAGTCTCGTCGAGTCCAACGCCGTGGTGCTCGACCAGGCCGCGCCGCTCACCGGCGTCGCGGGCTGCGTGCCGCTCGAGGAGGCGCGCGCTGCCGCACTCCCCGCACCGGCCGCCCCCGAGGAGGCGCCCGCGGAGGGCGAGGCTCCCGCCGAGGAGGGAGCGCCGGCCGAGGGAGAGGCCACGGAGGGGTGAGCGGCGCACCACCGGCCCTGCACGTCCGCCTCGCACGCCCCGACGACGCCGCCGCCCTGGACGACGTCTGCATCCGCACGGGCGAGGCCGGCGGGGACGCGACGCAGGTCTTCGCCCAGCCGGAGCTCATCTGCGACATCTGGCTGCGGCCCTACCTCCTCCTCGCACCGGACCTGGCATTCGTCCTCGTCGGCGACGACGACGTGCCGGTCGGCTACGTGATCGGCGCCGCCGACACCGCCGCCTTCGAGGCGGCGTGCGAGGAGCGGTGGTGGCCGCAGGTCCGGCGCCGCCACCCGCGCGACGAGTTCGCGCCCGGGACGCGCGACGCGGCGCTGGTGGCCCTGATCCACGAGCCCCCGCGCACCGACGACGCCGTCGTCGCGCGGTTCCCCGCGCACCTGCACGTCGACCTCCTGCCGCAGGCGCAGGGCGGCGGGCACGGGCGCGCGCTCCTGGAGCACCTGTTCACGGCGCTGCGGGACCGGGGCGTGCCGGGCGTGCACCTCGGCGTGGACCCCGCCAACACCCGGGCCCGCGGGTTCTACGCCCACCTCGGCTTCCGGCCGGTCGCCGACGACGCCGGGCAGCTGGGCCTGCACCTCTAGTCCCGCCGGCCGAGCTCGTCGCGGCGTCGGGTCGGGCGCCCGCCTAGCTCGCCGGGTCCGGCCGGTCGTCCTGCCGCCGGTCGGGCAGCTCCGTGCCGCCGGGCACCGAGGCCGGGCTCGCGGCCTCCTCGGACGTCCCGCGCCACCGGGCCACGGACCGCATGAGGTGGTAGATCCCGATCGCGGCGGCGGTGCCGAGCGCGATGCCCTCGAACGTCACGTCGCCCACGGCCCAGGTGTAGTTCGCGATGCCGATGATGAGCGCGACGGCGGCCGTCGTGAGGTTCACCGGGTCGGAGAAGTCGACCTTGTTCTGCACCCAGATCCGGGCGCCGAGGATGCCGATCATCCCGTAGAGCACCGTCGTGGCCCCGCCGAGCACGCCCTGGGGGATCGTGGCGATGAGCGCGCCGAACTTGGGCGACAGGCTCAGGAGCAGCGCGGTGCCCGCGGCGACCCAGTACGCGGCCGTCGAGTACACGCGCGTCGCCGCCATGACGCCGATGTTCTCCGCGTACGTCGTCGTGCCGGACCCGCCGCCGGCCCCGGCCAGGGTGGTCGCGACGCCGTCCGCGAAGAGCGCGCGCCCCATCACCGAGTCGAGGTCGCGGTTGGTCATCGCGGCCACCGACTTCACGTGGCCGACGTTCTCGGCGATGAGCACGAACACCACGGGGACGAAGAGCCCGAGCACGCTGAGGTCGAACACGGGCGCCGTGAAGTCCGGCAGGCCCACCCAGGCCGCGTCCTTGACCGCCTTGAAGTCGACCTCGCCCCGCAGCACGGCGACCGCGTAGCCGACCAGCACCCCGAGCAGGATGGCGAGGCGCCCGAGGATGCCGCGGAACAGCACGGTGATGAGCACGACGGCGAACAGCGTCGCCACCGCGGTCACGGGCGCCTTCTGGACGTTGTCCCACGCCACGGGCGCGAGGTTGAGCCCGATGAGGGCGACGATCGTCCCGGTGACGACCGGCGGCATGACGACGTCGATCCAGCGCGCACCCACGGCCTGCACGAGCAGGCCCACGACGGCGAGCAGGGCTCCCGTGACGAGCACGCCGCCGAGAGCGACGGCCGTGCCGCCGTCGGCCTGCGCGGCGGCGATCGGCGCGATGAACGCGAAGCTCGAGCCCAGGTAGCTCGGCAGCCGGTTGCCGGTGACGAGCAGGAAGAGCGCGGTGCCGATCGCGGAGAAGAACAGCGTCGTCGCCGGGGGCAGCCCCGTGAGGATCGGCACGAGGAAGGTGGCGCCGAACATGGCCACCACGTGCTGCATGCCGATGCCGACCGTCCGCGGCCAGCTGAGCCGCTCGTCGGGCGCCACGACCGCCCCCGGACCGACCTGACGGCCGTCGCCGTGCACCTGCCACCCGAGCGCCATGCGTCCTCCTCAGCCGGGGCCCTTCCGCACGGTCGCACACGAGCGCCGCCGGAGCCGGGGGCAGCCTAGCCACCTCGTGTCACGCCGCTGTGAAATGCTTGCCGCCGTCGCCCGATCCGAGGAGCTGTCATGAGCGTGCCCACGACCCCGCCGCCCGGTCAGCCCGACCCGGGCTACTCGCCCTACCCCCAGCAGGGGTACCCGCAGGGGTACCAGCAGCAGCCCGGCCAGCAGGGCGGCCACCCGGGCCAGTACGGCTACGGCGGCTACCCGCCCGTGGCGCCCCCGGCCAACAACACGATGGCGGTCATGGCGCTCGTCGCCGGCATCTGCGGGCTCACGGCACTGCCGTTCATCGGCTCGATCGCCGCGGTCATCATCGGGCCCATGGCCAAGAAGGAGATCGCGCGCACCGGTGAGGGCGGCGCGTCGCTCGCGACGTGGGGCCAGATCCTCGGCTGGGTCGGCATCGGCATCGCCGTGCTCGGCGGCCTGTTCTTCGTGTTCGTCTGGGGTGCGGTCCTCTGGGGGATCGGCACGACGTCGGGCTACTGACCGGACGCCGCGGCGCTGACGGCCGACCGTGGCCACCCGGGCCGCCGTGTGGGCCGCCTTCGTCGCGGTCCACGGCTGGCTGACCTACCTCGGCGTGGTGGTGCTGCCCGGCGCGGCCTTCCACGACGTCGACCTCTACCGCTGGTGGATGCACCTCGGGCTCCACGAGGGGCGCTGGCCCGTCCTGGACGAGCCGTCCGTGTACCCGGCGGCGGCGGTCCTGCCGATGCTGCTGCCGGCGCTGGTCGCCGCCACCACCCCCGGGTACGCCCTCGCGTGGTGCGGGCTCGTCACGCTGCTCGACGCGTTCGCGGTCGCCGCGCTGCTGCGCGCCGGCGGGCGACGCGGCGAGGCCGCGGCGTGGTGGTGGCTGGCGTTCCTGCTCCTCCTGGGCCCCGTGGGGATCGGCCGGCTCGACGCCGTCGTCGCGCCGCTGACGATCGTCGCGCTGCTCCTGGCGGCGGCGCCGACGACGACCCGCACGCGCGGCGCCGCGGCGCTGCTGACCCTCGGGGCGTGGGTGAAGGTGGCCCCGGGCGCGCTCGTGCTGCCGCTCGCGGCCGCCGCCCG
>NZ_JACEXH010000004.1:0-44694 GCF_014525465.1 Actinotalea sp. JY-7885
CGGGCGCCGCCGCGGGCCCGCGCCGCGGCGCGGAGCCGCCCACGAGCTGGACGTTGCGGGCCTGCGGGCCCTTCTCGCTCTCGGCGATGTCGAACGTCACGCGGTCGCCCTCGGCGAGCTCCGTGAGCCCACCGGCCAGGGCGCGGACGTGCACGAAGATGTCCTGCCCGCCGGCTTCGGGGGTCACGAATCCGAAGCCCTTCTCGGCGTCGTACCAGGTCACGGTGCCGTCCGCGCCGTCGGACACCGCGGCCTGGGCGGCCTGCGCCCCGAGCGGCAGCAGGTGGTCGGCCTGCGGCCCCTTCTCACCGTCGACGACGAGGAACGCGACGCGCTGGCCCTCCGCGATCACGCCGCCGCCCACGATGGCCGAGCTGTGCACGAAGATCTGGGCGCCCCCGCCGTCGGGCATGACGAAGCCGTAGCCCTTGCTCGGCTCGTACCAGGCGACGGTGCCGAGCACCCCGAGGGGCGCGTCGGCGGCCTGGTCTCCCGTGACGCGGACGCGGCGCGCCTGCGGGCCGCGGTCCCCCTCGCCCACCTCGAACTCGACGGCCTGCCCCTCGCGGAGCACCTTGGCGCCGTCGCCGCCGACGATCTCGGACGCATGGACGAACAGGTCCTCGGTGTCGTCGCCGAGGGCGAGGAAGCCGAAGCCCCGCTCGGCGTCGAACCAGCGGACAGTTCCCTGGGGCACGGTTGTTGACTCCTTGTCGAGTGACGGTTGCTCCCTCCAGTGTCCCTGATCAGATCGGTGGCCCTGCGCGGTGAACGCGGCGTCGCACGTCCTCGGCTGCTCGGCCTGGCCGTCTGCGATGACGATGCGGCCGCGCGCTCGCGACAGCCCGCCCTAGGGCATGCCCCCTCACCTCCCGGTGCGCTCCCGGTGCGTGCACCCGGGCCAGCAGCATGGTCGGCGTTCGCCGGTCTCCAGCTTCTCCTCGGCGATGCGGATGCGCCGCTCACGGGTGCTCGTGCACCACGCCCCCGAGAACGTCATGGCCGTTCCCGGGAGCGGTTGCCGGGTTCGTCGTCGAGGTCATGGGTCTCCGGCTTCCGGTACGCGTCGAGTCGGGGCTTCTCAGCTCTCGGGCAGGCCGGCGAAGGCGTTCTTCACGTCGCCGTACCAGTCGAGCGACTTCTTCGGGTGGCGCCAGCGACCCTTCATGGCGTCACGCGCCGGCTGGTGGGAGGCGTCGCCCGCCTTCTCCTCATCCTTGAGGTGGCGATCCTGGGCCTTGATGACGTCGTCGGCACTGTCTGCGCGGTGCTCGAGGTCGCACGGTCCCCCCAGCTGGCGGCAGGTCATGGTCTTCATGGTCGGTCCCTTCCGGTGATCGTGGCCGTGGGTCGAGCGGTCCTGCACCTGAGTGACGAGTGGCGGCCGGCGAGTGTGACGACCGCCGGGGTCAGGAACGGCGCTCCTCGCCCTCGCGGCGCGACACCCGGGCGAGCACGTCCGGCTCGGCGCGGAACGTGATGGCGCTGACGACGCCGTCGACCACGGTGAAGTCGAACAGGACCTTCGCTTCCCCGCGGTGGAACCAGGCGGCGGCGGGCCGGTCCTCGACGTAGACCGGGAGCGCGGCGCGTGCGCTGCCGTTGAAGAACGTCGCCACCGCGTGGCGACCATCGAGTCGCTCCGGTGTGCCGACGCGCACGGCAGCCGCATCAGCGGTGACGACGGCGTCAGGGGCTAGGAGCCGTATCAGGCGCTCGAACTCGCCGTCGCGCGCTGCCGCCATGAACGCGTCGACGACCTCCCAGCTGGACGGCCGCTCCTCGGGCGACGGCCGGCGCACCTTGGCGCGGGCCCGTGAGGCCAGCTTGCGGGCCGCCACCGGCGAGGTGTCGAGGATGGTCGCGATGGTCGAGAACTCGACACCGAAGCTGTCGTGCAGCACGAACGCCACGCGCTCCTGCGGCGAGAGTCGGTCCAGCACCACCTGCAGGGCGACGCCGACCGTGTCGGCCAGTGCGACCTCGTCGGCGACGTCGTGCGCGACCCCGGGCACCTCGACCGCTCCCACGGGCACCGGGGTCCGGGACCGCAGCCGGTCCAGGCACACCCGGGTGGTCACCGTCGTCAGCCATGCCGGAAGGCAGTCGATGTCCGTGTCGGAGCGCTGCAGGCGGAGCCAGGCCTGCTGCACGGCATCCTCGGCCTCGGCGTGATCGTTCAGCACGCGAGCTGCCAGGCGCACGAGGCGCGGCCGCTCCCGCTCGAAGGCTTCCGTGTGATTCACGTCGCTCAGCCGTCCTTCCGCGGGGCGTTGCCAGGATGACGAGCGCTCCGTCGTGAGTGTGACCGAGAGCGACGGCGTGCCGCACTAGCCTGCTGCCGTGGACCCGGCCTTCGCAGTCGCCGTGGCCAGGGCCGCGGGCCAGACCGACGGGCCGGTCGCCGCTCCCGACGTCGCGGGCGGCGTGAACGAGGTGACCGTGCTGGGCTCGGGCGCGGACCGCGTCGTCGTGCGGGCACCGCGGCCGGGGCAGGCCGTCGACCTCGACCTCGAGGCGTGGTGCATGCGGCGGGCGGCGGAGCACGGCATCGGGGTGCCCGAGGTGCTGTGGCTGGGCGAGCTCGACGGACGTGCGGCGATGGTGCAGCGGTACGTCGCGGACGTCGGCCTCGGGCGCGTCCCGGTGGCCGAGCGTTGGCGCCTGCTCGGCGAGCTGGGCCGGCGCATCGCGGCGCTGCCCCTGACGGACGCGCCCGCGGGGCTCTTCTCGCGGTTCGGCCGGGACCTGCCCGCGGCGTGGGTCGCGCACGTGGACCACAACCTCGAGGCGCTCGGGCCGGACGACCCCCTCGTAGGGCTCGGCGTCTACCGCGCGGCCGACCGGGCGCCGCTGCGCGCGCTGCTCACGGAGGCGCGTGACGCTCCCCCGTCGTTCGGGCTGACCCACGGCGACCTGTCGCCGCGCAACCTGCGCGTCCCGGCGCAGGGCGGGCCGGTGCTGCTCGACTGGGGCTCGGCGACCGCCGGCCCGGTGCCCACCACCGACCTGCTCCACCTGCTGCTCAGGCGGTCCGAGGTGGGCGACCCGGACGACACCGCCCTGGCCGCGCTCGCGCAGGGGTGGGGCGAGGAGGTGGACCGACGCGACACGGCGCTGTCGCGGCTGGTCAGCGCCCTGGACCTGACGCGCTGGGCGCTCGAGCACGCGCCCGACCGCGTGCCGGAGCAGGTCCGCGTCGCGCGGCGTCTCGTGCGACGCACCCTCGGGTCCGGGTCCGGGTCCGAGGCCGAATCCGAGGCCGCGGGCGGGCGGCACTGACGGCTGGCCCTAGCCTCACGGCATGGACCACCCCGTGGCATGGCCCCCCGCAGCACCGCTCCAGACGCCCCGCCTCGCGCTCGAGCCCTTGCACGTCGGCCACGCCGCCGAGGCGTTCGAGGTCTTCGACGACCACCGGCTCCACACCTTCACCGGCGGGGAACCGGCCTCCCAGCAGGAGCTCACGGACCGGTTCGCCCGGCAGGCCGTCGGGCAGTCCGCGGACGGCTCGCAGGGCTGGCTGAACTGGATGCTGCGCCGTCAGGACACGCAGCGCCTGATCGGCACCGTGCAGGCGACGCTGTCACCCGGTGAGGACGCCGTCGAGGCCGAGCTCGCCTGGGTCATCGGCACCGACCACCAGGGCCACGGGTACGCGAGCGAGGCCGCTGCCGCCGTCGCGCACTGGCTCCGCACGCAGGGCGTCGGCTCTCTGGTCGCCCACGTGCACCCCGACCACGAGGCCTCGGCGGGCGTCGCCCGCGCGCTGGGGCTGCGGGCCACGTCCACGGTGGTCGACGGCGAGGTCCGCTGGGAGGGCTGACCGTCCGGGCCGGCGCGCCTGGTCATCCGTCACGGGACCGTCAGCCGCTACCGGGACCGAGCGACGGGAATCCGGCCGCGGCCCTAGGGTCGCCGCATGATCGTCGAAGCCTCGGTCGACGTCGCGGTCCCGCCCGACGTCGCGTACGCCGTGTCCCAGACCACGGGCGACGCCCGCCTGCGCTGGGACCCCTTCATCCGGCACCAGCGGTTCCTCGACGGCGCGACGGCCCCGGCGGTGGGGGTCCGGACCCTCACCCGCCACCGGTCGGGGCTGCGCATGGTCAGCCAGTACGTCTCCTACCGACCCCCGACGAACGTCGGCATGAAGATGGTCGAGGGGCCATGGTTCTTCGCGGTCCTGGCCGCCGGGTGGCGGTTCACCCCGCTGCCCGACGGCGGCACGCGTGCGGTGTGGCGCTACAGCTTCACCTGCCGCCCGCCGTGGCTGGCGCCGCTCGCCGAGCGGATCGGGCGCGTCGTCCTGCAGCGCGACATCGACCGTCGGATCGCCGGGTTCGCCCGCGGCTGCGCCGACCCCGTCGTGCTCGCCGCGGCCGGCGAGCGGACCGGGTAGCCGGACGCCGTCGGGCGCGGCGGTAGCGCCTGCCGTACCCGGGAGAGGGCGGCCCGGACACGTGGTCCTCATCGCGTCCACCGCGACGGCGCTGGTCCTGCTCGCGGTGACCCGCGGCACGCTGGGCCTGCGGGTCACCGGGCACGTCAGCGCGGGGCCTCGCCCGGAGCGCTGAGCCGGACGACCGATCGCCGGGGGAGCCACCGCGACGTAGCGTGGCGGGTCTAGGGGGAATCATGACGACCTGGCACGAGGACCAGCTGTCCGCGATCGACCGCGAAGGTGAGCTGCAGGTCGCCGCGCTGCGACCTGACGGGACACCGCGGAACCCGGCGACCGTGTGGCACGTCGCGGTCGACGGGGATCTCTTCATCCGATCGGTCCGCGGCGAGTCGGGTGCGTGGTACCGCGCCGCCAGACGGACCGGCACGGGGGTGATCGACGCCGGCGGCCTGCGCGCCGACGTCGTGTTCACCCCGGACGACACCCACGACGAGGCGATCGACCAGGCGTACCACGTCAAGTACGGCGACGGCTCGGCGGTGCGCGCCATCACCAGCCCGCTCGCCGCGGCGACCACGCTGCGCGTCGAACCGCGCTGAGCGGCGGCGGTGGCGAACCACCCCCCGAGCCGCTCGAGGCGCCGGCGCGGTCCGCGTCCGGCCGATGCGTACGCTCGCGCGGTGGCCGACTACGACGCACGGCTCGTCGAGCTCTACGACGAGGACAACCCCGACGGGCCGGACCACGACTGGTTCCGCGCTCTCGCCGACGAGGTCGGCGCGCGGGCGGTGCTCGACCTCGGCTGCGGGACCGGCATCCTCACCGTGACCCTCGCGGGGCCGGGCCGCACCGTCGTGGGGGTCGACCCCTCGCCCGCCATGCTCGCGTACGCCGCCGCCCGTCCGGGCGGCGGCGACGTGCGATGGGTCCTCGGCGACAGCCGAAACCTCCCCGCGGGACCGTTCGACTACGCCGTCATGTCCGGCAACGTCGCGCAGCACATCCCCGACGGGGCGTGGGAACGCACGCTCGCCGACGTCGGCCGCGCCCTGCGCCCCGGCGGCGTCCTCGCCTTCGAGAGCCGCAACCCCCGCGCCCGGGCCTGGGACTGGTGGGCCGGCGCGCCGACGCTCCGGCAGACCGGCCGGGGCCCGCTGCGCGAGTGGTCCGAGATCACCGAACCGGCGCCGGGCCTGGTCGCCGCGACGTTCCACACCCTGTTCGTGGACACAGGCGAGGAGGTCGTCGAGGAGCTGTGCCTCGCGTTCCGCGAGCGCGCGCTCATCGAGGAGCAGCTGACCGACGCCGGGTTCGTCGTCGACGACGTGCGGGGAGGCTGGGACGGTGCACCGTGCGAACCCGACTCGCCCATGATGATCTTCCGCGCACACCGCGCGGGCCGCTGATCCGGGGCAGGATCTCCCGGTGATCACCCTCCGCGACGCTGCCACCGGCGACCTCGACCTGCTGTACGACCTGCTCCTGGAGGCGTTCAACTGGGATGGCACGCCCCGCTTCACCCGCGACCAGGTGGTCGCCGACCTCCACACCGCGCGCTACCTGGCCGGGTGGAAGCGACCGGACGACTTCGGTCTCGTCGCCGTCGACGGCGACGAGCCGCTCGGGGCCGTCTGGGCCCGGGCGCTGCCCGCGGCGGCACCGGGTTACGGGTACGTCGCCGACGACGTCCCCGAGATCGGCATGGCCGTGGCGCCGGCGCACCGGGGGCGCGGCGTGGGCTCGGCCCTCCTGGCCGGCTGCGTCGAGCAGGCCCGGGGCCTGGGCCGACGTGCGCTGAGCCTCAGCGTCGAGGACGGCAACACGGCGGCGCGAGCGCTCTACGAGCGGCACGGCTTCGCCGTCGTCGGACGCAACGGCGACTCCGACACCATGCTGCGGGAGCTCTGAGCGCACACCGCGACCCGTCACGCGTGGTGGGGTCCATGTCGGACCGGAGGGCCTTGCCGCGCCCGCGCCGCCGTGGTTCTATCTAGGTAGGAATCAGACCTAGGTAGGGGAATCAGTGGACGTGATCGCGTGGCCGGAGCGCGACCGGGCGTGGGCGACGCGGTATCGCGCCTCGATGGGCGCCAGACCGGTCCCGGCAGACGCGCTCGGGGAGCGCGAGCGCCAGCTGCTCGCAGCGGTCCACGCGGCCGGCGTCCCCGCCGCCGAGCTCTTCGGCGACGCCCGTGAGCTCGCGGCGGAGGACGCCGCCGAGCTCGGGACCGCGGACGAGGCGGTGCGGACCTCGCAGGGCGGTGGCCTGCGGCCGGCGCTGCTCGAGGCGGGCGCCACGCTCGTCGCGATCGCGGTGGTCGGGGCGGTGCTCACGGCGGTCCGCAGCGGCTGGGCCGTCGACGTCGACCTCGCGTCGGTCCTCGTCGCGCTGAGCGTGACGGTCGCCTTCCTCGGCTGGGTCGCCGGCCGGGCCCTCTTCTCCGCCGGCCGTCCCCTCCCGGCAGTCGGTGCGCTCGTCGCCGTCGGTGCGCTCGCGCTGGCGGGCATCGGCGCGGCCGCCGGCGTCGGCCCGGGCCACGTCCTGGCGCGGGACGTCCCCGTGCCGCTGTGGGGTGCGGCGGCGCTCGTGCCCGGCGTCCTCGCGCTCGTGGCCGCGCGCCGCACGCGCCAGCCCGTGCTGCGCGAGAGCTGGGACGACGCGGAGTGGCTGCGCCGGTTCCACCACGCGCTGCGGACCCGACTGGTGCCCTCGGCCACCGCCCGCGGCCACGTCACGGAGGTCGAGCAGGCGACCCGAGCCGGGAGCTCGTCGGCGTTCGACGAGTTCGGCCACCCGGTGGTCCTGGCTCGTCAGGTGGCCGACGCCGACAGGACGGCACGGGCACGCCGCTGGTGGATCTCCACCGTCGCCGGCACCGTCATGCCGCTCGCGGTCGCGGGGCTCATCCTCGCCATGGACAGCTGGGGCTCCCTGACGATCCCCGCGGTGGTCGTCCTGCTGCTCAGCGCCGTCCTCGCCCTGGCCGGTCGCCGGGCGGACCGCCCGTGGGTGGGACGGCGATGAGCCTCGCGGCGTGGCAGCGCGCCTCGTTGCCGATGCTGGTCCTCGACGTGCTCGCGGTCGCGCCACGGCACGGCTACGGCATCGCGCAGGCCCTGGTCTCGGCCGGGCTCCAGCCGATCAAGGGCGGCCAGCTCTACCCCCTGCTCGTCCGGCTCGAGGACGAGGGGGCGATCACGGCGGGGTGGGAGGAGAGCGAGTCCGGCCCCGCCAGGAAGGTCTACGAGCTGACGCCCGCCGGCCGCGCCCGGCGCGAGGACCTGCGCGCCCAGTGGCGCGCGTTCGTCGAGGCAGCGGAGGCGGTGCGGTCGGGCGAGTGATCCCTCCTGGTCGCGGGCGACTTGCCGCTATGGAAACTCGCGAGAGCGCCACCCCCGACGACGCCCGTGCCGCCCTGCGCCAGCTCGACGACGCGCGGGCCCTGCTCGCCGAGCGCATCGCCTCGCCGTGGTGGTACCGGCTGGGCGCCGCCTCCTGCACGACGTCGATGTTCGTCGGCATGGGCCTGCTCGTGGGCAGACCGGAGGCGCGCGGCACCACCGAGTCCGTGGCGACCCTGCTGATCACGCTCGGTGCGGTCGTCGCCCCGGTGGTGCTGCTCTGGGCGCTGAAGCGCGCGACAGGGGTCTCGGTCGAGCGGTACGCCGAGGGTCTGGGTGCCTGGTACGTCGTCGTCTTCGGCCTGCTCGCGCTCGCCTTCGCGCTGCAGGCGTTCGCGGGCGTCCCCGCGGCCCTGCACGTCGCGGGCGCCGTCGCCTTCGTCGCCACCGTGGTCACCGAGCGACGGATCGACGAGCGGCTGCGACGTCGGGTCCGAGCGGGCGCGGGCGTGCGGGCGGCCGCGTGACCGCGGAACCGGTCTTCAACGAGGTCATCCACGCCTCGAACCGCCTGCAGATCTGCGCGATGCTCGCCGCGGTGGAGGCCCTGGAGTTCGCCACCGTGCGCGATGCGCTGGCCATCAGCGACTCGGTGCTGAGCAAGCACGTCAAGGTCCTGGCCGACGCCGGCTACGTGGCGATCTCGAAGGTTCCGCACGGGTCGCGGACCCGCACCTGGCTGGCCCTGACCGAGCCGGGCCGCGCGGCGCTGGACGGCCACCTCGCGGAGCTGCGGCGCATCGCCGCGATGGCCACCACGACCTGACCGCCCGCCGGGGGGCACGCGTCAGCGGTCGGCCTCAGGCGGGTCGGGCCGGCGGCGCCTCGCCCGCGAGCAGAGCGTCCAGCATCGGGACGAGGGCGTCGCGCTGCTCCTCACCGAGTCGTGCGAGCACCATGCTGTGCTCCGCGATGCTGTCGGCGATCCGCCCCCGCAGGTCCCGACCCGCAGGCGTCAGCGTCAGGAGCTTCACCCTGCACGTCGTCGTCGGCGTGGCGTGGTTCCTGGCGACGACCCCCTCCCGGCCGCCCCGCACCCACCCCTGACCGCCCGGCGGTTCCCATCTCCCGCCGACCACGTCCGTTCCCACCCGGCACGTCCTCTGCACCGGACGTACTCGCGTGGGACGGACGCGCTCAGCGGCGAACGCTCAGCGGGTGAATGTCGGCCGGGTGGTGGGACGGGGGGCAGACGCGGGCGGTGGCGTCCGACAGACTGCCGCGGTGGACGAGACCCTCTGGCGCCTCGGGCTCGAGGCGGCCATCGAGCGCTGCTACGGCGACTCCGCGCCGGTGGCCGTCGTGGGCATCGACCGGGCCAGCGTCCCGTGGGACGTCGCTCCGATGGAGACCGTGCTCGTCCACTCGCGCGACCTTCCCGTGCCCCACTGGCACTACATCGGGCTCGGCCTCACGGCTCCCGGCGCCCGCGCGGCTCCGGCGGGCGTGGCACCGACGGCCGAGCTCACCTTCCGCCTCGAGCGTCACGCCGAGACGCAGCCGCCACGGTGGCCGCTCGACCTGCTCCACCACGTCGCGACGTACCTGGCCGCAACCGGTGAGCTCCTCGGACCCGGCCACACGTTCGACCTCAACGCTCCCGTGACGCCGGACGCGCCCTCGCCGCTGCGACACCTCCTGTTCGCACCGGACCCGGACCTCGGCGATGCCTTCCTCCAGGCCGTCGGCATCACCTCGGACGAGCTGGCGGCGCACGAACGATGGTCCGGCTTCCGCGCCCTGCTCGACCAGCACCTCCCGATGCTGGTCACGGCGCCCCGGCGGACGTCGACGCTCGCGCTGCCCGGCGTCGCGGCGCAGGTCGAGGCGGGAAGCGAGGTGGACGGATCCGAGCGCGTCGCGCTCGTCGTCTCGACGCTCGAGGTCGCACGGTCGGCGCGCCTGGCCGATCGCGCCCTGGGGCGCTCCCGGATCACCGTCACGCTCAGCACGCACCCCGTCGACGGACTGCGGCGCGCCCTGCTCGACAGGGTGGCCCGCGGTGCCGCGTTCATGCTGCGCGGACCGGGCACCGAGCTGCTGCTGGTGCCCCAGGCCGGCGTCGGGCCGCTGCGCGAGGAGCCGAGCTGCTGGGTCGTCGGCCTGTCGCCCGAGCAGGCCGCGAGCCTCGCCGACACGCTGGCGCCCGTGGTGGGCACGTACCGGTCGGCGGCACTCCCCGCCGTGACCTTCGACATCCGCCCGTCCGCCGTGACGCAGATGCCCGCTCCGGAAGCCGACCCGGCCTGGTGACACCGCGGCCGAGTGCGTCCGTTCCCACCCAGAACGCCCTTCGGGGCGGACGTGCTCACGGGGAACGGACGTGCTCAGCGGGGCGGCGTCGGCGGGGCTGTGGACACGCCCGCGTCCACAGGACCGACGGGCCCGGCGCCAGGGAGCCGCCTCCCGCGCGCACCGTGGTCCCGTGCCACGACGACCCGGAGCGTCCCTGCCCGCCGACGAGCCGCTGCCGCCCGTCCACCTGGCGCGGCACGTCGACCCGTCGCTCGCCGCCGCCCACCTGCGCAGCGGTCGGTGGGTCCGCGTCCGGCGCGGTGCCTACGTCGACGTCGACCACCTCCGCGGTGACCGTGCCCGCGCGCTGGCGCTCGCCCGCATCGCCGCGCTGGGCAGCCAGCTGACGATCGACCACGTGGTGACCCACGAGTCGGCGGCGCTGCTGTGGCGCCTGCCGGTGCTGCGGGTGCCCGAGCGGACCCACGTCGCCCAGGCGCGGCCGTCCCGGAGCGGGTGCAGCGCCGACGTCGTCCGGCACGTCCTCGAGCTCGCGGCGGGCGACCGGACGCTGCACTGCGGGCGGGCCGTCACGACGCTCGAGCGCACGGTGGTCGACTGCGCGATGTCCTGCCCGCCGGCCGCTGGACTCGTCGTCGCCGACGCGGCCCTCCACCGCGGCGCCGACCTCGCGGTGTGCCTCCAGCTGCTCACGACCATGGCCGGGCGGCGTGGCGTCGTGCGGGCCCGCGCCGTCCTCGACGTCGCCGACGACGGCGCCGAGTCACCCGGCGAGACGCTCGCCCGGCTCGCCGTCCTGCGGGCCGGACTCCCGGCGCCGACGACGCAGGTCCCGGTGCGGACCGCGCTCGGCACCTTCTGGGCGGACCTGGGTTGGCCGGCCTGGCGGCTGCTGCTGGAGTACGACGGCGTCGCGAAGTACGACGTCGGCCGCGTGGCGCTGCTCGCCGAGAAGCGGCGCGAGGACGCCCTGCGGGCGGAGGGCTGGGCGGTGCTCCGCGTCATGGCCGACGACACGCGGAGCCCCGAGCGCCTCCTGCGACGCGTCCAGCCCTTCATCCCGCCCACGGAACGCCGGCAGCTGACCCCGCGGTTCGCGCTCCTCTGACCGACCGCGAGCACGTCCGTTCCCGCCGACCACGTCCGCCGTGGGGGACGTGGTCACGTGGAACGGACGAGCTCGGACGCCAGGGCGGCGCGGTCAGGGGGTGAGGGACGGGTCCGCCGCGATCGCGTCTAGGTCGCGCACGGCGTAGCGGTGGTGCTCCCACACCTCCTCGAGGATCACGTGAAGGCACGAGCGCGTGGTCTCGGGCTGGTCGGGCCCCCAGGGGTTGCTGCGCGGGACGTCGAGGTCCGACGACGTCACGCCGGCGAGGAAGTCGCGCACCATCGCGACCCGGTCCGCCCGGGCCTCGAGCACCTCCGCGTACGACGGCGCCTGCAGGGAGAACCCGGACATGTCGTAGCCGTCGGTCTCGTACTCGCCGTTGGGCTGGCCGACCGGGTGGTACGGCTGCTCCCGCTCGAGGATCCCGCGGCCGAGCCAGGTGTCCGTCGCCATCACGAGGTGCCGGAGCGTCTGGGCGAAGGACCACTCGCCGTCGACCTGGGCGTCCACGGTCCCCGCCGGCATCGACGCGGCGCGCTCGATGGTTCCCTCCCAGGTCCGCTCGAGCGCCGCCCAGGCAGCACGCAGGCCGTCCGGGTCCTGCGCGTATCGCTCGCCGCGGCCGGGGAAGCGCCGGTTCAGCTCCGCGTCGACCAACGGCGCGACGTCGACGCCGTTGACCACCAGCGAGCCGTCGTACAGCCACGGGGCGTCGATCTCGGCACCGGCGACGTCGGCGCCGCGGATCACCGCCCCGGACAGGTCGCAGTTCACGAGCCGGGCGCCCGTGAGGTCGACGCCGCGGAACTCCGCGCCGCGCAGGTCGTCCGACCCGGTGAAGGACGCCATGAACCCCTCCCCGCACGCAGACCGCCGGACTCCCCGGCGCGCCGCCGACGCTACGCCGCACCGGCTGCCTCCGGAAGGCGCGCTGGCCGCCGCGCCCTGGACGCCGGCGACCACGTCGGTCCGCCGCGCCCCGGCAGCGACCACGTCCGTTCCCACCCAGCTCGTCCTCCGCAGCGGACGTGGTCGGTGGGAACGGACGTGGTCGGCGAGCGGTGCGGTCGGTGGGCGGGGCCGGGGCGGAGGACGGCGACAGCGGGAGGGCGACGTCGGGGTGGGGCGTGTCGGTGGGGTCGGGCACCATGGCGGGATGGCCATCGAGCTGCCGGAGCTGGTCGTGCCCGACGCCGCCGCGTGGCGCGCCTGGTTGCAGGACAACCACGCGTCCGCCGACGGCGTCTGGCTCGCGCTGACGCGCAAGGGCGGCACCGTCACCTCGCTCACCTACGAGCAGGCCGTGCTGGAGTGCCTCTGCTTCGGCTGGATCGACGGCCAGGCGCGGTCGCGCGACGCCGAGTCGTCGTTCCAGCGCATGACGCCGCGGCGCGCGCGCTCCCGGTGGTCCGCGATCAACGTCGAGCGGGTCGGCCGGCTGGAGGCCGAGGGCCGAATGACCCCGGCCGGACGCGCGCAGGTCGACGCCGCCCGGGCGGACGGCCGCTGGGACACCGCGTACGCCGGTCCGGCGACGATCGAGGTCCCCGAGGACCTCCTGGCGGCCCTCGCCGCCGAGCCGCGCGCCCAGGCCTGGTGGGACGTCCTGACCTCCGGTAACCGGTACGCGATCCTCTACCCGATCGGCGCCGTCAAGCGGGCCGAGACCCGCGAGCGCAAGATCGCCGAGTTCGTCGCGGCGCTCGCCGAGGGCCGCACGCCCCACCCCCAGCGCCGCCGACCCGAGAACGCCTGAGCTGGTCGCGGCCGACGCGCGGGTTTGCCTCACCACCGGCGCGGACCGGCCGATGGGCGACCGAACGGGTGGCACGGTGTCGCACGGGGGCGGAGCAGGCGTGGCGCGGCGACAGAGGTCCGAGGCGGAGCACCAGGTCGCAACGCTGCTGCGCCAGGCGCGGGAGGCGCTCGGACTGAGCGTCTCGTTCCTCACGAGGATCCAGGGCGACACGCAGATCATGGAAGTCGTCGACACCTCGCTGCCCGTCTTCCTGAGCGACGGCGCACGGCAGCGCCGCGACACCACGCTCTGCAAGACCGTGCTCGACGGCGACGCGCCGGAGGTCATGCCCGACATCCGCGACCACCCGGCCGCGATGAAGCAACCCGCGGCACGGTTCGCGCACTTCCGGAGCTACGTCTCGGTGCCAGTGACGCTGAGCGACGGACGGCTCTACGGCACGTTCTGCGCCGCCGGCCTCACCCCCGAGCGCAACCTCTCCGAGCGCGACGCGGCCCTGCTCAAGGTCCTCGCGTCCGCCGCCGCGATGATCATCGAGCCCGGCGTCCGCGAGCGCGAGCGCCGCGAGGCCATCGAGCACCGCCTGGTCCCGATGATGCGGGCCGGCGGACCGAGGATCCTCCTGCAGCCGATCGTCGACCTCGGGACCGGCCTGCGCACCGGCGCGGAGGCGCTGGCGCGCTTCCCGGCCGACTGGCGGACCACGCCCGACGTCGTCTTCGCCGAGGCCCACGACGTGGACCTGGGCGAGCGCCTCGAGCTGCTCGCGCTCGAGCGGGCCGCGGAGCACCTCGCTGCGATCGAGGGGCACCTCGCCCTCAACGTGTCGCCGGCGGTCCTGCTCTCGCGAGCGTGCGCGCGCTTCCTGCGGCGGTTGCCGCTGGACCGGGTCGTCCTGGAGCTGTCCGAGCACTCCCCGGTCGAGGACTACGACGCCCTGCGCTCGGCCCTCGCCGGGCCCCGCGCGGCCGGCATGCGGCTCGCGATCGACGACGTCGGCGCGGGTTTCGCGTCCCTGCGCCACATCGTCCTGTGCGCCCCGGACGTCATCAAGCTGGACCGGAGCATCGTCGACGGCGTCAGCGCCGACCCGGTGCTGACCACGCTCGTCGAGGCGCTCGTGGCGTTCGCCCACGGGAACGGCACGACGGTCGTCGCGGAGGGTGTCGAGACCGCGGCCGACGTCGCGGCGCTGCGACAGCTGCGCGTCGACGAGGCCCAGGGCTGGTACTTCGGCCGCCCCGGCCCCGCGGACGCTCTCGCGCCCCTCGCCCCCGGTGTCCCCACGCCGCGCGCGGCCGCCCGCTCCTGACGTCCCGTCCCGACGTCGTCCGGCGGGCAGTCGCCTCTCGCCCTCGCACGTCACCCGTCCGGCTCGAGGACAATCACGCGTCCGTCGAGGGTCACGCCCGTGCTCACGAGGAAGGGCGGCGACGGGGCGCGCGACCTAGACTCCCCGCATGGCGGCGCCCGAGACCCGGCTCCTGGTGCTGGGGGCCGTGCGCCTGTTCGAGCCGGTCAACGGCTACCAGATCCGCCGCGAGCTCATGTCGTGGGGCGTCGGCGACTGGGCCCACGTCCTGCCGGGATCGGTGTACTCGAGCCTGGCGACGCTGGCCAAGCAGGGCCACCTGGAGCGGGCGGACCTGCAGGACGGCGGCCGCTCGGTCGCGGTCTACACGACGACGCCGTCGGGGCGCGAGGAGCTCTCCCGGCTCTTCGAGCACGCGTTGACGACCGTCGACCCGCTCAACCCGCTGCCCGTGCACACGGCCATGAGCATGTGCTTGCTCTTCCCGCGCGACGTCGTGCGGGAGCACCTCGCCACGCGCGCCTCGCGGCTCGACGCCCACGTCGAGGCCCTGCGGCGGGCGCACGCCACGGCGGACGTCACCTCGCCACCGCACGTCGAGCGCGTCCTCGAGCTCCAGCTGGGACTCGCCGAGCTCGAGCGCACCTGGGTGCGTGACCTCGTCGACGTCGTCGCGCGCGGCGGCCTCGCGTTCGCCGGGGAGCCGATGCGCTGGCAGCCCGCGGCGGACGACCCGGGGTGGCAGATGGCCGCCGACCAGGCCCGATACCGGGCCCTGCTCAGGACGCGCGCCGGCTGACCCGGCGCGCCGGGGACGTACCGCGCCGGGCGACCCGGCCGTGTCGGACGCCGGTGGGACGCTCGCCCGGTCAGGCACCGACCCGGCGGCTCGCACCCGATGAGTCGGCGGCCCGGACCGGGTCTGGTCTCCAGGGCCGGCGCCGGAATCCGTTGACATCGCTGTGACGCCGGTCGCAGCATGAGTGATGTTCAAGTTTGAACACCTGGGGGACGCATGATCGAGGCACGAGGGCTGGTCCAGACGTTCCTGGCCCGCCAGGGCAGGACCAAGAGCGAGGTGCGCGCGGTCGACGGCGTGGACCTCGACGTCGCGGAGGGCGAGGTCGTCGGCTTCCTCGGCCCGAACGGCGCCGGCAAGACGACGACGCTGCGCATGCTCACGACGCTCCTGCGCCCGACCGAGGGCACGGCGCGCGTGGCGGGCTACGACGTGGTCCGCGAGTCGGTGCAGGTCCGGCGGAGCATCGGCTACGTCTCGCAGTCGGGCGGCGCCTACAGCGGCGCCCGGGCCGGTGACGAGGTGGTCGACCACGGGATGCTCTACGGCCTGCCCAAGTCGGTCGTCGAGCGGCGCGGTCGCCACCTGTTCGAGCAGATGGACCTGCCCGGGCTGTGGACCCGCATGCCCAAGAACATGTCCGGGGGGCAGAAGCGGCGGCTCGACGTGGTCATGGGGCTCATCCACGAGCCGCAGCTCGTCTTCCTCGACGAGCCGACGACGGGGCTCGACCCCCAAGCGCGCGCCAACCTGTGGGAGCACATCCGAGGCCTGCGCGACCGCCTCGGCGTGACGGTCCTGCTCACGACCCACTACCTCGACGAGGCCGACGCGCTCTCGGACCGCATCGTCATCATCGACCGCGGCCGCATCGTCGCGTCCGACACGGCCGACAACCTCAAGGCGCAGGTCGCCGGGGACCTCGTCGAGCTCGAGCTCGTGGACGCCACGCTCGCGTCCCGGGCGGCGGAGCGTCTCGCGGCACTCGCCGGCACCACCGTCGAGGTGGACGGCAACCACGTGCGCGGCCGCGTGCCGCGTGCCGGCCGGACGCTCCAGGGCTTCCTGCGGGACCTCGACACGTCGGGCATCGGCCTCGAGTCGATCGGCGTGCTCCGACCGACGCTCGACGACGTCTTCCTCGCCCTCACCGGGCGCAGCCTGCGCGACGCCGAGTCCGCCACCGAGCCGACGGGCGGCACCGACGCCGGCGCCGGCGAGCCCGACCTCGAGCCGGCCGCCGCCGGCGCGAGCACCGGCGCGCCCGCCGCGACACCGACCACGCCAGGAGCCGACCGATGACCGCCACCGCACCCGCCCTCTCCGCCGACCTCGCCGTGCCGGGCGGCACGCCGTCGTCGTTCTTCCGGGAGAGCGTCATCGTGTTCCGCCGCCAGCTGCGGATGAACCTGCGCAACCCGGCGTGGGTGATCATCGGGATGCTGCAGCCGATCCTCTACCTGCTGCTCTTCGGGCCCCTCCTCGAGCCGCTCATCGGGCAGTTCGGGGCGACGAACGCGTACACGTTCTTCGTGCCGGGCATGCTCGTCCAGCTCGGCGTCTTCGGCGCCTTCTTCGCGGGGTTCAGCCTGATCGGCGAGTGGCGCGAGGGCGTCATCGAGGCGGAGCGGGTGACGCCGGCCAGCCGCACGGCGCTGCTGGTCGGCCGCCTCTACCGCGACCTGCTCCAGCTCTTCGTGCAGGCGCTGATCCTGGTGGGCCTCGGGTACCTGCTCGGGATGGTCGCGTCCGGCGGGGGCATCGTGCTCGGCGTGGTCCTCACCCTCCTGCTGGGCGGGGCGTGCGCAGCGGCGTCCAACGCGCTCGCGCTGACCACCAAGTCCGAGGACGTCATGGCCCCGGTCATCAACATGGTGATGATGCCGGTCCTCCTGCTCTCGGGGATCCTGCTGCCGATGACCATCGGCCCGGCGTGGCTGCAGAGCGCGAGCGACTTCATGCCGATCCGGCACGTCGTCGACGGGGTGCGCTCCTCCTTCGCCGGCGACTTCGCGAGCTCCGGCCTGGTCTGGGGCACCGCCTGGTCCATCGTGATGTTCGTGCTGGCCGTGTGGTGGGGCACCGCGACGTTCCGCCGCGAGAACGCCTGAGCCGTCCGCCCGGTCACGCGCCCACGTCGCGCCCCGCGTCGACTCGCCCGGCGAGGGTGTCGATTCCGGCCCCCGGCGCCCGTCATGCTTCCGACGGCGCCACCAGGAGTCGTCGGACGCGAGGAGGAACGATGAGCACCACCCGGGACTACGTGCTGCTGCTGCACGGCGACGAGCGCGAGTGGCGCGACGCCGACGAGGCCGCGGTGGCGCAGGCGTACGGCGAGCACGACGAGTTCTCCCGGCTGTGCGGTGAGCGCGGCCACGAGATCCTCGGCGGCGAGGAGCTGCGGCTCAGCGAGACGTCGCTGGTCGTGCGGTCCCGCGAGGGCGAGGTCCAGGTCACCGAGGGCCCGTTCACCGAGACCGTGGAGCAGCTCGGCGGCTACTACGTGATCCGGACCGCCGACGTGCAGGACCTCGCGCGGCTCGCCGCCATGCTCGCCGGTACCGGCGCCGTCGAGATCCGGCCGATCGTGCGCCCCACCGACCAGCCGCAGTCCGGCGCGGCGGCCGCCGAGCAGGTGGCGTCGTGAAGTTCCTCGTGCTCATCTACCAGGACGAGTCGGTCTGGCGCGACGCCACCCCCGCCGAGCAGGAGCGCTACTACGCCGAGCACGAGGCATTCTCCGCGGCCGTCCCCGAGCGTGGCTGCACGATGCTGGCCGGCGAGGCCCTGGTCGGCGTCGCGTCCGCGACGACGGTCCGTCGCCGCGGCGAGCACGTGGACATCTCGGAGGGGCCGTTCGCGGAGACCGCCGAGCAGCTCGGCGGCTTCTACCTGCTCGACGCCCCGGACCTCGACGCGGTGACCGACCTCTGCCGCCTGCTGCCCGAGTACACGCTCGAGATCCGTCCCGTCGCCGACATGGACTGACGGCGGTCGCGTGACGGACGAGGACGGCGGGCCGGTCGGGGCGGCCCTGGAGCTCGCGTGGCGCGAGCACTGGGGCCGCCTCGTCGGCCTCGTCCTGCGGCAGACGGCCCGCGCCGACCTGGCCGAGGACGCGGTCGCCGACGCGTTCGCGGCCGCGGCGCGCACCTGGCCGGCGGCGGGCGTCCCGACGAACCCGGGCGGGTGGCTGCTCACGGCCGCACGCCGGCGAGCGGTCGACGTGCTGCGCTCGGAGGCGGTCCACCGGCGCAAGGAGCCGCTCGTCCTGGTCGACGCGCAGCTCCGCGAGGAGGCGGCGGCGACGGTCGACCCGGGCGCCCACGTCGAGGACGAGCGCCTGCGGCTGATCCTCACCTGCTGCCACCCGGCGCTCGCCCCGGACGCCCGCGTGGCCCTGACGCTGCGCTTCGTCGTCGGCCTCGACGTGCCCGACATCGCGGCGCTCCTCCTGCTCCAGGAGCCGACGGCGGCCGCGCGCCTGACCCGAGCGAAGAAGCGCCTCGCGACCACGGGCATCCGGCTCACGACGCCGCCGCCCGAGCGCCTCGAGGAGCGCCTCGAGGCGGTCGCGACGGTCCTGTACCTGCTGTTCACGGCCGGCTACCACCCCGGTCCCCGCGACCGCGGCCTGCGGGTGGACCTCGCCGACGAGGCCATCCGCCTCACGCGCCTTCTCGACGAGCAGCTGCCCGGCCGCCCGACGACCCGCGCGCTGCTCGCGCTCCTGCTGCTCCAGCACTCGCGGCGCGGGTCACGGACCGACGCGGACGGCGCCCTCGTCCTGCTGCCGGACCAGGACCGGTCCCGCTGGGACCACGACGACATCGACGCCGGTCTGACGCTCCTCGCCGGCCTGGCGCCGACCACGGGGCGCGCGGAGGAGTACCGGCTCCAGGCGCTCATCGCCGCGGAGCACGCCCGCGCGACGACGGCGGACGCGACCCGGTGGCCCGTCATCGCGCGCCACTACGCGGCGCTCGAGGCGCACACCGGGTCGCCCGTCGTGCGGCTGGCACGCGCGGTCGCGGTGGCGGAGGCCGACGGTCCGGCGGCGGGTCTCACGCTCCTGGACGGGCTGGAAGCCCTGCTCCCGCACCACCACCGCCTGCCCGCGGTGCGCGCCGAGCTGCTCGCTCGCCTCGGCCGGCGCGAGGCGGCGCTCGCGTCGTTCGACCGGGCGCTCGCCCTCGTCCGCAGCGACGCCGAGCGCCGACACCTCACCGAGCGCGCCGCCGCGGTGCGGGCGCCGGCGGCACCCTGAGGCGTCGCCCCTCAGCCCAGCAGCTTCGCGATGACGCGCGCGCCGGCCCGCGGCGACAGGCGCGGCGACCCGGTGAGCCGGCCCTCCAGCGTCGCCACGTTGATGACGCTGATGACCGCGAGCGCGGTGTCGAAGTCGTCCTGCGTGGTGCCGGGCTCGGCGTCGTCGCCGCGCCGCGCCCGGCGCACCTCGGCGATCTGGTCCGCGAGCACCTCGTGCGAGGTCACGTGCAGGCGAGCGAGCTCCCCCGACGCCTCGGGATGGCGCAGCCCGTAGGCGAGGAACTCGAGCGAGAGCAGGATGCGGTGGTCGTCCATCACGCTGGTGAGCCACTCCGCGACCGCGTCCTGGTCGACCCCGTCGACCGTGACCCCCGGGATGGTGGCGCCGGGTGAGTCGATCGTGACCCGGAGCATGTCCGACGCGAGCGCGAGGAAGACCTCCTCCTTCGACCCGAAGTGCGCGTACACGGCGCCCTTCGTGTACCCGGCCTCGGCGGCGATGTCGCCCACCGACGCGCCCTCGTAGCCCTTCGCCGCGATCACCCGCGCGGCCGCCTCCAGCAGGTCGGCGCGCGTGCGGTCGACCTTCTGGCGTCGCCGCTCCTCGGCGGAGGAGCCGCCCGACGTCGTCGCCCGCGACGCCGCCTCGGAGGCTTCGGCGAGGCCGCGGGCCGCCTCCCGCAGCGACGACGCGACGGCCTCGCCCACCTCGGGCATCACGGAGCGCGCGTGCTCGCCCAGGAGCCGGGTCAGGCTGGCCGTGGCGTCCGCGAGCGCGCGGGTCGCCGCGCCGATCGAGTCCTGGGGGTCCTTCGGGTCCTGGGTCATGACCCGAGGCTACCCGACGGATACCGATCGGTACACCGCTCGGTATCCAGTGCTTGATTCCGATCGGTATGTGTGTCTACCGTTGAGCACCTACCGACCAGAATGGAGATTCCGATGACCTCCGAGGTGCTGCTCCGCGTTCGCGGGCTGAGCAAGCGGTACGGCGGGCCCCAGGGCGTCCAGGCCAACGACGGGGTGGACCTGGACCTGGCCGCCGGGCAGGTCGTGGGCCTGCTCGGCCACAACGGCGCGGGCAAGACGACGCTCGTGCACCAGGTGGTGGGCCTGGTGCGGCCGGACGCCGGATCCATCACGCTCGCCGGTGTGGACGCGGTCGCGCGGCCCGAGGTCGCGCGGCGGCTGACGTCGATCCAGGCGCAAGCCAACGTGCCGATCACCGGGCTCACTCCGCGCCGCGCCATCGAGCTCGTCGGCCGCATCCGCGGGGGCGAGCGCTCCCGGGTGCGGCGGCGCGCGGAGGCCCTCCTCGACGCGCTGGACCTGGGCCCGTGGGCGGACACGCCGGCCGAGAAGGTCTCCGGCGGCATCGCGCGGCTCACCGCGTTCGCGATGACGGCCGTGCAGCCCGGCGCCCTCGTCGTGCTCGACGAGCCCACGAACGACGTCGACCCGGTGCGACGGCGCCTGCTCTGGGAGCAGATCCGGGGCCTGGCCGACGCGGGCCACGCGGTGCTGCTCGTCACGCACAACGTCCGCGAGGCCGAGCGTGTGGTGGACCACCTGGCCATCCTCGACCACGGCGTCGTGCTCGCGACGGACACGCCCGCCGGCCTGACCGCCTCGCTGCGCGGCTCCCTGACGCTCGACCTCGACCTCGCCGACGACGCCCCCGTCGCCTGGCACCCGGCCGTGCGCCCCGGCGCGACCGGACGTCTGCGCGCGGCGGGCGTCGTGCCTGCCGACCGGGCGGCCGACGTCGTCGCGTGGGCGCAGGCGCAGGTCGACTCCGGGCGCGCCGAGCGGTACGCCCTGACCCCAGCCTCGCTCGAGGACGTGTACGTCCACCTGGTCGGCGAGGCCCAGCACACCACCACCACCGAGGAGGTCGCGGCATGACCGCGCTGCCCCTGACCGGTCCCCTCACGACCGGCACGCCCCTGCCTGCCGGTCCGCGGACCGCCCTGCGCCAGACGCTGCTGCTGATGCAGTGGCAGTTCCGCCGCCAGACGCAGTACCTGCCGCTCATGGTCGTGGTGCAGGCGTTCATCGCCGTGGCGACCGTGATCGGCTACGGCCTGCTCGTCGGGGATCCCGACCCACGGACCGCCCTGTACCTGGCCACCGGTGCGCCGACCATCACGCTGATCACGATCGGGCTGGTCCTCACCCCGCAGCTGCTCTCTCAGTCGCGCACCGAGGGGAGCCTCGACTGGCTCCGCACGCTGCCCGTGCCACGCGCCGCGTTCCTCGCGTCCGACCTGCTCGTCTGGACCCTGCTCGCGCTGCCCGGCATGGTGCTCGGCATCGTCGCCGGACTGCTGCGCTTCGACATCGACCTCGCGCCCGCGCCGTGGCTCGTTCCCGCGGCCCTGCTCGTCTCCCTGACCGCCGCCTCCGTCGGGTACGCGATCGCCTCGCTCCTCCCGCCGGCGCTCGCCCAGCTCGTCACGCAGGCGCTGGTGTTCGTGGTCCTCCTGTTCTCGCCGGTGAGCTACCCCGCGGAGCGCATGCCGCAGTGGCTGCAGGACGCGCACGCCTGGCTCCCCATCGAGCCCATGGCGCAGCTGGTCCGCACCGGCCTGGCGCCCGACGCGTTCGACATCTCCGGACGGTCCCTGGCGGTCCTGGTCACGTGGTGCGTCGGGTCCGTCGTGCTCGCCGTGCTCGCGCTGCGCAAGCGCGCGTGACCCGCGGGTGGTCACCGCCGCCGTCGTCCGCCACGATGGCGCCGGAGAGGAGGCGCGATGAAGGTCGACCTCAAGCGCGAGCTGGGCACCTACACGGCCCGGCGCGGGACGTTCTCGCTCGTCACCGTGCCGCCCGCGAGCTTTCTCATGGTGGACGGCCACGGCGACCCGAACACGTCGTCGGCGTACCGCGACGCGGTGAGCTCGCTCTACCCGCTGGCGTACGCGCTGAAGTTCCTCAGCAAGGTCGAGCTCGGCCGCGACTACACCGTCATGCCGCTCGAGGCGCTGTGGTGGGCGCAGGACATGGCCGCGTTCACCAGCCGGCGGGACAAGGCGCAGTGGGACTGGACGCTGATGATCCTGGCGCCGTCGTGGCTGGGCGCCGAGCACGTCGAGGCCGCCCGGGCCACGGTCGCCCGCAAGGGCGGCGCGCCGACCCTCGACGACGTCCGCCTCGAGGAGCTGGACGAGGGTCTGAGCGTCCAGACGCTCCACGTCGGCCCGTACGACGACGAGGGCCCGGTGCTCGACGCGCTGCACCACGAGTTCGTCCCCGCGCAGGGCCTGAGCCTGACGGGCAGACACCACGAGATCTACCTCAGCGACCCCCGGCGCACGGCGCCCGCGAGGCTGCGGACGATCCTGCGCCAACCGGTCACGCGCTGACCGGGCTCCTCGTCAGGGGCGGCCCTCCAGGACCCGCTTGAGGCGCTGGAGGTCGGCGGTCACGAGCGCGGCGTCGCGCTCGAGGTCGGCCGCCGTCATGCCCGGCGCCGCACGCAGCGTGAAGACCACCTCGCTCCCGTCCCCCGCGGTCAGGACGCGGAGCGGCACGTGCACGGCCTCGCCGGCGGGCGTGAGGACCTCGTGGTCGAGGATGCCGTACTCGTTCGGCGGGGCGAAGGTGACCCGGGCGCGGCCGGCTGGTGTCTGCACGAACCAGCCGCCGCGCTCGTGCACGACCTCGGACCCCAGTCCGGGTGCCCACCGCGGCAGGTTGGCGGGGTTGGACGCGAAGGCGTAGACCTCCGTCGCCGGGCGGTCGATCCGCACGCTCAGGTGTCGCGACTCGAACGTCATCGTCCGAGGGTGCCACCGTCCTGCGACGCTCGCTCGTCATGATCCAGACGCAGCTGCCACACCGCGTCCACCGACGCCGGCCGGAAGCCGAGCGCGACGTTGATGCCGAGCATGAAGGCGTTCTCCTCGGCGTTCCACGTGTGGACACGCCGCGCGCGGGGCCGGCGGACGGCGAGCTCCTCGAGCATCGTGGCCTTGACCAGCATCCCGAGCCGCCGCCCGCGGTGCTCCCGCAGCACGAGCGTGTCGTCCTGGTAGACGACCTCGGGACGCGCCCGCGGCAGCTCGACCATCGTGAACGCGGCGAGCGACCTCGTGGGGACGTGCTCGGCCGCGACGACGACGTAGGACTCGTCGCGCTCGGCGCGCTCCGCGAGCCCGACCCGCATGCGCTCCGCGTCCCACGGGTCCTCGTGGACGTCGAGCCCCGCGCTCGGCGCGTCGGTGCTCATCCGCGTCTCGAGCATCGCGAGCCCGTCGAGCCACTCGTCCGGCACGGCGTCCTCCCACGCGTGCAGGACGTAGTCGGGCCCGGCCGCGCGGGTCGCCTCCGCGAGCAGCGGCGCGAGCACCTCGGCAGGGACCGGCAGCTCCAGGAGCGACTGGCGCACGACCTGCTCGAGGGAGAAGCCGCGGGCCTGGACGAAGCGGGTCGTGTCGTCGTCGACGGGGATGCGGCCGCTGCCCGTCGGCGCCTCGAGCGTGCCGGGGCCCGGCGGCGGCTCGGGCGCATAGGCCGGCTCGGCGTGGATCACCGAGCGGCCGGCGGCACGCGCGGTGCCCAGGCACGCGTCCCACAGCACCGACCCGATGCCCTGCCGGCGGTGCTCCGGGTGGACGCCCACGTAGACCTGGGCCGTGTGGGTGTCCCCGACGAGGGGCAGGTGGACGAAGCCGCGGCCGACGACCGCCTCCGCCCGACGCTCGCCGTCGCGCACGGCGACGAACCGGTGCACGCGGCGGTACGCATTCGTCTTCATCGAGGCGCGCACCGTGGGGACGTCGATGGAGAAGTCGGCGTGGCCGTAGAGCGCGAGGTCGATGGCGTCGCTGACCAGGACCGTGCCCTCGAGCGCCCAGTCGTCGTCGGCCGAGAGCTCGACGACGCTCACGTGCGCGGTGGAAGTCGTCACGCCCCGAGCGTCCCCCGCGCCCGCACCCGGACGCCAGCCCATATCCGCCCGCCCGGGCCCGCCTGCCCGGCTGGCCCCACCCACGCCTGCCGACGACCACGTCCGTTCCCACCGAGTACGTCCGCCGCACCGGACGTCCTCACGTCGAACGGACGTACTCGGCGGGCTGGGGTGGGGCGGGTGGGTGGGTGGGGCGGGTGGGTGGGGCGGGTGGGGTGGGGCGGGTGGGGTTGGGGGCGGAGGAGGTGGGGCGGGTCAGGGGAGGACGGCGATGGCGGCGCGGTTGGCGCGCAGGCGCACCGGGGTGCCCGGCGCCGGCAGGCCGCGCGCCGCGCCCGCCGGGGTGCTCGGCTCGACGACCGTCACCGGGCCGACGCCGTCCACCTCGACCACCGCCTCCACCACGCCCCGGCCGAACGCCGCGCTGAGCACGCGGCCCGTCAGCGGACCGTCGTCGTCGCGCGCCAGGGATCCCGGGCCCAGCGCGAGCGTCGCGCCGCCCGGCCCGCCACCCAGCAGCGCACCCACCTGCGACGCCGCCGCGACGAACGCCTCGTACCCGAGGAACTCGGCCACCCGCCGGCACGCGGGCTCGTGCCACAGCACCACGGGCGGCGCAGCCTGCAGCAGGCGCCCGGCGTCGAGCACCGCGATCCGGTCGGCGACCGTGAAGGCCTCGTCGTGGTCGTGGGTGACGAACACGGCCGTCGTGCCGGTCGCGACGAGGGCCGCGCGCACCTCGGCCGCGAGGCGCTCGCGCAGGGACCGGTCGAGCGCCGAGAGCGGCTCGTCGAGCAGCAGCAGCCGCGGGCGCGGGGCCAGCGAGCGCGCGAGGGCGACGCGCTGCCGCTCCCCGCCGGACAGCGTCGCCACCTCGCGCCGCTCGAACCCGGCCAGCCCCACCAGCTCCAGCAGCTCGGCGACCCGCGCGCGCTGCTCGGCACGCGTCGCCCCCGCCATCTCGAGCCCGAAGGCCACGTTGCGCGCGACGTCGCGGTGGGGGAACAGCTGCCCGTCCTGGAACATCAGCCCGAAGCCGCGCCGGTGCACGGGCACCCCCGCGAGGTCGGCGCCGTCCCAGGTGATGCGCCCGGCGGACAGCGGCTCGAGCCCGGCGACGGCGCGCAGGAGGCTCGACTTCCCGCTCCCCGACGGCCCCAGGAGGGCGAGCACCTCGCCCGGCGCCACGTCGAGCGACAGGTGGTCGACGGCCGTCGCTACCGTCCCGTCGTCGTCCCGGTAGTGCACGACGGCGTCGCGCACGGCCAGGCCGGTCGCGCCGGGTCCCTCCGCCCCGCTCACAGCTCGGTCCCGCCCGCCGGGCGCAGCCGTTCGGCCAGGCCCATGACCAGCGCCGTCATGAGCCCCAGCAGCACCGCGGCCGCGAGCGCCATGCCGAGGTTCTCGGCGCCCGGCCGCCCCAGCAGCCGGAAGATCACGACCGGCAGGGTCGGCCGCTCGGGCCGCGCAAGGAACGACGTCGCCCCGAACTCGCCGAGGCTGACGGCGAACGCGAAGCCGACCGCGACCCCCAGGGAGCGCGCCGCGACCGGCCAGTCGACGTGCCGCAGCACCTGCGCGGGCGTCGCCCCGAGGACGCCAGCGGCCTCGTGGAGGCGGGTGTCGACGGCGCGCAGCACGGGCAGCACGCTACGCACCACGAGCGGGGTCGCCACCACGGCCTGGGCGACGGGGATGAGCGCCGCGGACGAGCGCAGGTCGAGGTCCAGGCCGAAGGGCCGGTCGAAGGTGACGAGGAACCCGAACCCGACCGTCACCGCCGAGACGCCGAGCGGCAGCATGAACAGCGCGTCCAGGACCCGCACCGCGCGCCGGGCGCCGGGCGCGCGGGGCCGGCGCGAGGCGACCAGCGCGACGAGCCCACCGACGACGACGGCGATCACCGTCGCGTCCACGGCGATCCGGACCGACGTCAGCGCCGCCTCCCACACCGTCACGCTGAGCGCGTTGGCGCCGCCCGTCGTGCCGAGGGCGACGTAGTTGCCCAGGCCCCACCCCGTCGGCGTGCGCAGCGAGCGCACGACCACCGTGGCGAGCGGCAGCACGAGCAGCACGCCGACGACGACGGCCGTCACGGCGACCGCGAGGACGTCGCCCCGGCGCCGGGCGGGGCCGCGCAGCGCGAGCCGCGGCGGGCCGGCGTCGGGCAGGAGCTGCAGGGCGCGCTCGCGGCTGCTCCGGGCGCGGCCGGCGAGCAGCAGGCACCCCGCGACGACGGCGATCTGGACGACCGAGAGCACCGCCGCCGCGCGCAGGTCCAGGAACTGCGTCGTCTGGACCCAGATCTCCGTCTCCACGGTGCCGTAGCCGGTCCCGCCGAGCACGAGGACGACGCCGAACGCCGTCGCGCAGAAGAGGAAGACGATCGCCGCGGCCGACGCGATCGCGGGCGTGAGCGCGGGCAGCGTGACGTGCCGGAACGCCCGCCAGGGCGAGGCGCCGAGCGCGCGCGCGGCCTGCTCGGCGCGCGGGTCCAGCCCGGCCCAGAATCCGCCGACCGTGCGCACCACGACGGCCAGGTTGAAGAACACGAGCGCCGCGACGACGCCCGCGAACGTCCCGTCGATGCCGAGGAACCCCAGCGGTCCGGAGTCGGCCAGGACGGAGCGGAACGCCACGCCCACGACCACGGTGGGCAGCACGAACGGCACGACGACGAACGCGCGCAGGGCCCGGCGCCCGCGGAACTCGCGCCGGTGCAGCAGGAAGGCCACGGGTAGGCCGAGCACCAGGGACAGCGCCGTGCCGACCACGGACTGGCCCAGCGTCGTGCCGATGATCCGCCACGTCCGGGCGCGGCCGAGCACGTCGGCGACGCCGGACAGGTCCGGCCCGCCGGTGTCGCCGACGAAGCCCAGCCGCAGCAGCGCGAGGACGGGGTACGCGAAGAACACGCCGAGGAACAGCAGCGGCAGGCCCGCCGCCAGCCCCCAGCCGACCCACCGGCGCGCGACCGGCCAGGCCCCCGGCGCGACGAGCGCGCGCGGGGGCGTGGCGGGCTCGGCCGGCAGGGTGGCGCTCACCCGATCACGATCTCCGTCCAGCGCTCGATCCAGGCGTCGCGGTGCTCGCTGATGAGCGCGGGGTCCAGTGTCAGGGGCTCGGCCGGCAGCGGTGCGTGCTGGGCCCAGGCGTCCGGCAGCGGCACCGACGTGTCCACGGGGTAGACGTACATGCTGCCGGGCAGGTCCGCCTGGACGTCCTGGCTCAGCAGCCAGTCGACGACCTGGCGGGCGCCGTCGGGGTTGGCGGCCCCGGCCAGGACCCCCGCGTACTCGACCTGGCGGAAGCAGGTGTCGAGCAGCGCGCCGGTGGGCGCCTGCGTCGCGCCCTCGGCGACCTCCGAGGGCGGCGACGAGGCGTAGCTGAGCACGAGGGGGCGCTCCCCCTCGCTCGACGGGCCCGAGAAGTCGACGTAGTACGCGTCCGACCAGCCGGAGACGACCTTGACGCCGTTGTCCCGCAGCGCCGTCCAGTACTGCTCCCAGCCGTCCTCGCCGAGCTCCGCGACGGTGGCCAGCAGGAACGCCAGACCCGGCGACGACGTCGCCGGGTTCGTCACGACGAGCAGGTCCCGGTAGGCGGGATCGGTCAGGTCGGCCAGCGTCGTCGGCTCGGGGACGCCCGCCTCGGCGAACCACTCGTGGTCGACGTTGACGCACACGTCGCCCACGTCGACCGCCGTCAGGTGGTGGCCGTCGTCGACCGCGTGCGCGGCCACGTCCGCGCCGGCCGCCGGCGACTCGTAGGGCTCGAGCACGCCCTCGGCGATCGCGCGGCTCGCGAAGGTAGTGTCGATGCCGTAGACGACGTCGCCCAGCGGGGCGTCCTTGGTGAGGATCAGCTGGTTGACGAGCGCGCCGCCGTCGCCGGGCGCGCGGGTCTCGAGCGTGAGGCCGGTCTCCGCCTCGAAGGCCGCGACGACGTCGTCGGACAGCGCGAACGAGTCGTGCGTGACGAGCACGACCGTGCCGGCGCCGTCGCCGGACGCCGCGGGCTCCGGGTCGGCGCCGATCGCGGAGCACGCCGCGAGCGGCAGCACGGCGAGGGCCGCGTACGGCGCGAGCCGTCGCGTGCGGTGGTGGGTGGCGATCCTCGCCATGGCTCCTCCTCGTGGTAGCAGGAGGGGGACGCCATCCGCGGCGGCCGCGGCATCGTGCCGCGCCGACGTGGACGACGTCTGAGACGTTCCCGACTCCCTACGCCGGCATCACCCGGATCAGGTTCGAGGGTCTGCGGTCACCCGCACTCTCAGCGTCCTGCGCCCGGTGGCCCGGGCGACGCTCCCCTGTCGTTCGGAGCCGACTCTACCGCCGCAGGTCCGCGGCCGGTTCGTGCGACGTCGACACGGCGCCGATCACCCTCATGGTCCTGCTGGGGCCCGCCGCCCGCCCCTACGCTGGCGCCGTCCGACGAGCCGTCCGGCAGGAGCCGCCATGTCCGCCAAGTCCGACCTCCTCGAGCACGTCCAGGCGCAGCTGGTCGAGGGAGAGCGCGTGCTCGCCGTGACGACGGTCCAGGTCAAGGGCGGCACGAAGCGGGACTTCTCGGCGAAGACGCTCGCGGGCGCCGCGGCGTCGATGGCGACCCTGGCCGCGACGGGCGGATCGGTGGGCCTGATGGTCGCCGTCGTCCCGCCCGCCGCGTGGTTCGTGGGCACGACCGAGCGGGTGCTGCTCATCGCGCGCACGGCCATGGGCGCGGGCATCGGCGAGACGATCTTCGCCGCGCCCCGCGCCGCGCTGGAGGTCCGGTGGCGCTCGATGGTGCTCAACGAGATCTCGCTGGTGGACCCGGCCGACGGCGCCTCGCTCGTGCGCCTCAACGTCGGCGTCAAGCGCGGGGCGGCGAAGAGCATCGTCGACGCGATCCAGGGCTCCGCCCGCCCCTGAGCGGCGGCCGCGGACGCGCTGCTCGTCGACCGCGAGGACGTGACCGGACCCGCCCGCTGACGTACGCCGGGACACGCGGGCGGCTGCTGGTTACGCTCGCGACACGGCCCAGCAGCACCCCGGGAGGACGGCCATGTCGCTCGTCTCACAGCTCTTCGCAGGGACCCACGCCGAGGCGATCGCCCGCGCCGACGCGCTCGACGCCGGGGACGACCTCGACGACGCGACGTCGGCGCTGGACGTCTCGCTGACGCCCGTCGACCTCGAGGTGCTCGGCGAGATCGCCGCGAAGGCCGTCCGCTTCGGCAGCGGGGACCTCGAGGTGGCCGAGGTGGACCTCGACCACGAGCTCCTCTTCCGGCTGCCGCCGTTCCTGTGCGAGGTGCTGGCGCAGCTCGACGCGCCCGAGGACGCCGACGCGCCCGGGGAGGTCGCGCAGGCGTGGGCGGCGTCGGAGGAGATGGACGCGGCGGGCGAGGACCTGCAGCCGCTGGTGCGCTCCATCACGGGCCTGGTCGCTGCCGCGCACGAGTCCGGCCAGAACGTCTACCTCTGGCTCGAGCCGACGTGATGCGGTGATCCAGTTCGACGGCAGCGGGGCCGTCTTCGCCGTCATCGGCGTCGCGACCCTCGCCGCCGCCGTACTGCCCCGGGCGCTGCACCGCGCGCCGCTGTCGATGCCAGCCGTCTTCCTGGGCGCCAGCATCCTGGCCTTCACGCTGCTGCCCGGCCTGCCCGACCCGGATCCGGTCGAGCACCACGTCGTCGCGCTCCACCTCACCGAGATCTGCGTCGTCGTGTCCCTCATGGGCGCAGGGCTGGCGATCAACCGCAGCGTCGGGCTGCGCCCGTGGGCCACCACGTGGCGGCTCCTCGGCATCACCATGCCGCTGTCGATCATCGCGGCCGTGGTGCTCGGGTCGTGGCTGCTCGGGCTCGGGCTCGCCGCGGCCGTGCTCGTCGCGGCCGCCGTCGCACCGACAGATCCCGTCCTCGCGAGCGAGGTGCAGGTCAACGAGCCGACGGCCCAGCCGGGGCAGGACGACGACGAGGCCCGGTTCGCCCTGACGGCCGAGGCCGGCCTCAACGACGGGCTCGCCTTCCCCTTCACGTACGCGGCCATCGCGATCAGCGTGGCCGGACCGGCGCTCGACGGCTGGGCCGGCGAGTGGCTGGTCGTCGACGTCGGCTGGCGCATCGCCGTCGGCGTGCTGGGCGGCGCGGTCGTGGGCCGGCTCCTGGGCCGGCTCTTCTTCTCCGACTTCGCCCGACGGCGACACCTGAGCGAGCACGCGCAGGGCTTCGTCGCGCTGGCCGCGACGTTCCTCGCCTACGGCGCGGTCGAGCTCGCGGAGGGCTACGGCTTCGTCGCCGTCTTCGTCTGCGCCGTCGCCTTGCGCGACGTCGAGCGCCACGACGAGTACCACGCGGTCCTGCACTCCTTCGTGGAGCAGGTCGAGCGCCTGCTCACCGTGGTGGTGATCGTCATGCTCGGCGGCGCCGTGGCACGCGGGCTGCTCGCCGGGATCGGGTGGGCCGACGTCGCCTTCGCCGCGCTGTTCCTCCTCGTGGTCCGTCCCCTCACCGGGATGATCGGCCTCGCGGGCGGACGCACGGGCCGCCGGGAGCGCCGGGTGATCGCCTTCTTCGGCGTGCGCGGCGTCGGCTCGCTCTTCTACGTGGCGTACGCGCTGGAGCACGGGGACTTCGCCGACCCGCAGCGCATCTGGGCCGTCGTCGCGCTCGTCGTGGTCGGCTCGATCCTGCTCCACGGCGTCGCGGCGACGCCCGTCATGGCCCGCCTGGACCGCGCGCGCGAGCGGCGCGCGGCGGGCACGGACGAGGACCCGGCGCACACGGCCGTCTGACTGTGTCGATCCGCGGGTTCCGGCTGGGGTGAGGCGGACGCCCCGCACCAGCGGGCGCGCGGCGACCCGTGCGGCACTAGCCTCTCGACAGGACGATCATCAGGAGGAACCGTGGAGTCCAAGAAGGAGTCGTGGGTCGCCAAGGCCGTCGGCCTCGGGTTCGCGCTGGGCGCGGCGTGGCTGGCGAACCAGCTCATCGACCGGAGCTGGAACAAGGTGCTCGGCCACAAGCCGCCCAAGGCGGAGGACCCGGGCGACGCACGCGTCGGGGAGGTGCTCGCCTCGGCGGCGATCTCGGGGGCCATCGTCGCGCTGGCCCGGGTGCTCGCGACGCGCGGCGCCGCCAAGATCATCCGCTGACTGCGGGGCCGCCCTCGCGCTCGTCCTGCTGCTCCTCGCGGCTCGCCTGCGCCTGGGCGGCCTCCATGTCACGCGTCAGCTCGTCCACGACGAGCATCTCGCTGCGCACCTTGCCGGTCCGGTAGCCCGCGCGCGAGAGCATGTGGGACGCGACCGGCGCCGTGAGCATCTGGAACAGCACGACCAGCACGAGCATCCAGATGATGTGCCCCGTCCGCAGGCGCAGGCCGAGCCCGAGCATGAGCAGCAGGAGTCCGAGCACCTGCGGCTTGGCCGCCGTGTGCATGCGCGCCAGCAGATCCGGGAAGCGGACGACGCCGACGCCGGCCGAGAACGCGAGCAGCGAGCCACCCAGCAGGCAGAGCCACGCGACGACGTCGAGCACGGTCTCCCAGCTCATGACACCTCCCCCTTCGCGCGGCCGCCGCGGTGCTCCTCGTCGCTGCTCTCGCGTTCCGCACGCTCGGCCTCGATGCGCTCGTTCTCGAGCGCCGCGAGCTCCTCGCGCGTGAGGATGCGGCCCTCGCCCTCGGTCTCGACGGCGGCGAAGCGCGCGACCGTGACCGAGGCGAGGAACCCGACCAGCGACAGCACGACGAGGATCGGCACGGTGTCGACCCGCCGCGACCACGCCGCCTCGAGCGCGATGCCCCCGACGAGGGCGCCGGTGAGGATGTCGAGCGCGACCGTGCGGTCGAGCATGCTCGGGCCCTTCTCGGCCCGGATGAGGGCGAGCACCGCGGCCGAGCCCAGGAGGGCGCCGCACACCAGCACGACGACGGTCATCGCGCACCCCCGCTCGACGCGCCCGACGCGACGGCCGGGGTGTCCTCGGGGCGCCGGCGCAGACCGACCTGCGCCAGCTCCTCGTCCGACGCCAGCGCGCGCAGGATGCGCTCCTCCTGGTCCAGGACGTGCTGGCGGGCGGCGTCCACACCGTGCGCCATGTCGACGTCCAGCACGTGCACGTAGAGCATCCCGGTCGTGCGGTGGGCCTCGACGACGACGGACCCGGGCACCAGCGAGCAGAACTGCGCCGTGAGCGTGAGGTAGAGGTCCGAGTGGGAGCGCAGCTGGACGGCGATGACGGCGCTGCGCGGGGTCCGGCGCGGATCCAGGGCCAGCAGGGTGACCTGGGTGCTGGCGACCACGAGGTCGACCGCGAACCGGTAGAGCAGGTAGGCCAGCGCCCCGGGATGGACGCGCCCGTGGAAGTCGATCACCGGCATGCGCAGCAGCCGCACGACGACGACCGCGATGACGATGCCGGACAGCACGTTGGCGATGCTCAGGTCTCCCCAGAGCAGCACCCAGATGACCGTCAGCCAGGCGACGGCGAGGAGGGGGAAGCCGAGCGAGCGGCGGCGCGGGTGCAGGCTCATCCCTCGGCCTCCTCCGTCACGTCGGCCGACTGGCCCTCGCCCCGCGAGCCGTCCGGCAGGACCGCGGTGATGTACTGGTCGCGGTCGCGCAGGGTCAGCGAGGCACGCTCGGTGTAGGCGAAGAGCGGCCCGGCGACGACGGTGAGGGTGAGGCCGAGCGCGACGAGCGCGCCCGCGGGGCCGAGCATGCCGCCGGGCAGGCGAGCGGCCGGCGGCTCCACGGGCGGCGTCTGCCAGAACGCCTTGTTCCACGCCTTGACGATGGCGTACAGGGTCAGCAGCGAGGTGACGACGGCGCCGGCGACCAGCGCCCACGCCAACGGCGTGCCCACGGCGGCGCCCGCCTGGAGCAGACCTGCCTTGCCGAGGAAGCCCGACAGCGGCGGGATCCCCGCGAGGTTCATGGCGGGGATGAAGAACAGGACGGCGAGCACCGGCGCGAGCTTGGCGAGCCCGCCCAGGTCGTCGAGCGACGTCGACCCGCCGCGGCGCTCCACCAGGCCGACCACCAGGAACAGCGCGGTCTGGACGGTGATGTGGTGCGCGACGTAGAAGATCGCCGACGCGAGGCCCTGCTCCGACGACAGCGCGATGCCGAAGATCATGTAGCCGATGTGGCTGACCAGCGTGAACGACACGAGTCGCTTGATGTCGTTCTGCGCGACGGCGCCCAGGATGCCCACGACCATGGTCAGCAGCGCGACCCACATCAGCAGGTCGTCGACCCGGCCGTCGGGGAACAGCAGCGTCTGGGTCCGGATCACCGCGTAGACGCCGACCTTGGTGAGCAGGCCCGCGAAGACGGCGGTCACGGGCGCGGGCGCGGTCGGGTAGGAGTCGGGCAGCCAGGCCGAGAGCGGGAACACCGCGGCCTTGATCCCGAAGGCGAGCAGCAGGAGCAGCTGCAGCGCGAGCGAGACGGTGGGGTCCACCTCCGGCAGCCGCTCGGCGAGCTGCGCCATGTTCACGGTGCCCGTCGCCGCGTACACCAGCGCGATCGCGAGCAGGAAGATGACCGACGAGGTGAGCGAGACGACGACGTAGATCGTGCCCGCCCGGATGCGCTCGCCCGTCCCACCCAGGGTGATGAGCACGTACGACGCCGCGAGCAGGATCTCGAAGCCGACGTACAGGTTGAACAGGTCGCCGGAGAGGAACGCGTTCGCGACCCCCGCGGTCAGGACCAGGTACGTCGGGTGGAAGATCGCGATCGGCGTCTCGGCGTCGCCGTCCTCGACGCCCTGGGCGAGCGAGTACAGCAGGACGCACAGGGTCACCGCCGACGAGACGGTGAGCATGAGCGCGGAGAGCCGGTCGGCGACCAGGTCGATGCCCACGGGCGCCGCCCAGCCACCGACGTCGAGCACCAGCGGGCCCTGGTCGGCGGCCACCAGGAGGACGACCGAGGAGGCGAGGACGAGCGAGAGCACGATGACGCTGATGACGCCCTGGGCGCGCCCGTGCCTCCACAGCGCGAGGGCGAGGCCGGCGCCGAAGAGGGGCAGCACGACGGGCAGCGGCACCACCCAGGTCAGGTCGCTGAGGTTCACGCGTCACCCCCGCGGTCGCGCCGGCCGGACGCGGCCTCGTCGAGCGTCGCGTGCATCGGCGCGCCGTCGCCGTCGATGCCCTGGTCCACCGGTCCGGTCTCGTCGCGCACGGACTCCGCATCCTCGTCGAGGGTGGTGGTGACGTCGGCGTCGGCGTCGGCGTAGGCCGCCTGGTCCGCGGCCGCGCGCCGGGCGATCCGGCGGTCCTCCAGGTCGTCCTGGACCTCGTCGTGCCGGTTGAGCTGCCAGGACCGGTACGCCATCGCCAGCAGGAAGGCGGTCATGCCCAGGGTGATGACGATCGCGGTCAGCACCATCGCCTGGGGCAGCGGGTCGCTCATCTCGCCCTCGGGCGTGAGCCCGATGATCGGGGCGCCGCCCGCACGGCCGCCCGCCACCAGGAAGAGGAGGTTGACGCCGTTGCCCAGGATGATCACGCCGAGCAGCACGCGGGTCAGGCTCCGCTCGAGCAGCAGGTAGACGCCCACCGTCACGAGGACGACGATCGTGGCGACGAGAGCGAGGCTCGGGGACATCTCGATCATGAGGGTCCTCCCGCGTCGGACGTGCCGGAGCCCCGCGCGGACCCTGCCGCCGCCGCGACGCCGGGGTCGTCGGTCGCCTGCGGAGCCACGGGGAGCTCGTCCGAGACCTCCGCCGTGCCGGCCTCCTCGCCGTGCCGGTCGATCTCGGCCCCGAGGCTGCGCAGGATGTCGAGCATCAGCCCGATCACCACGAGGAACACGCCGAAGTCGAAGAAGAGCGACGTCACGAGCTTGACGTGGCCGAGCAGCGGCAGGTCCATCTCGATGATCACGCTCTGCAGGACCGAGCCGCCGGCGAGGATCGCGACCAGACCGACGCCGGCCGACAGGAACAGCCCGGTGCCGAGGAGCAGGCCGGGGTGGACGGGTGCGGCCTCGCCCAGCTCGTACCGGCCGCCCGCGAGGTACCGCACGATGAGGGCGATCCCGACGACGAGGCCGGCCGCGAAGCCGCCGCCCGGCGCGTTGTGGCCCGAGAAGAGCAGGAAGACCGCGAAGACGATCATCGAGTGGAAGAGCAGCCGGGTCGTGATCTCGAGGATCACCGACCGGCGCTGGGGCGCGAGCGTGCTGCCCCCGCGCAGCCACTCCCGCTGGCGACCCTCGCCGAGCGCTGGCGCGCGCGGACCGCGATGACGCCGCTGCCCGCCCGGCTCGTCGCCCGCGAGCACGTCGCCGTCGTCACCGTCGGCGGAGGCGGGGTCCGTGACCCGCGCACGCGCCCCGGCGGCGGGGCCGCGCAACGCGCTCATCGGGTCGCCCGCCTGGGCCCACACGGAGCTGTCCTCGTCCAGGTCGCGGGTGCGCAGCACCTCGCCGCTGCGCCGGCTGAGGAAGATCAGCGAGGCGACGCCGGTCGCGGCGACCAGGAGCACCGAGATCTCGCCCATGGTGTCCCAGGCGCGGATGTCCACGAGCGTCACGTTGACGATGTTCTTGCCGCCGCCGTAGACGTAGGCCTCCTCGGCGAAGTCCGTCGAGACCGGGGCGTCGACCCGCGCGTTGGGCACGATGAGCGCGAGCGCACCGACCGTCAGGCCGACGGCCGCGCCGATGGCGAGCCGGACCCACCGGCTGCCCGCCAGCGGGCGCACCGAGAAGTACGCGGGGAGCCGCCGCAGCACGAGGACGAAGACGACGAGCGTGATCGTCTCCACGAGGATCTGCGTCAGCGCGAGGTCCGGCGCCCCGTGCAGCACGAAGATCGCCGCGACGCCGTAGCCGCTGACGCCCGCGAGGACGACCGCCTTGAGCCGGCGTCGGGCGCGGGCCGCGAGGACGGCCGCGACGGCGGCGAGCCCGCCCGCGAGCAGCTGCACGGGCGTGTCCCAGGCGCGGACCTGGAGGTCCGCGAACGCGGGACCGTTGCCCATGGCGCTCCAGGCGAGCGCGACGAACACGACGAAGATCGTGCCCAGGTACAGCGGCAGCGAACCACGCTGGGTGAGGGCGGTGACGTCCGCGGCGAGGTCGTCGAGACGGCGCATGGTGCGGCGGTAGACGCCGTCGGCCTCGAGCGGCACGCTGACCCGCGCCTGCGCGCGCTCCACGGCCGCCCGGCACCAGAACAGCAGCACGCCGGCGACCAGGACCAGGACCGTGAGCCCGAGCGCGGGCGTCAGCCCGGCCCACAGCGCCAGGTGCCCCGGCTCGCCCGGGAGCGTGTCCGCGTAGGGGCTCAGCAGCTCCTCGCCGACGGTGGGTACCAGCGCCGCAACGAGGCCGAGGAGGGCCAGCAGCGCGGCGGGGACCACCAGGACGAGCGACGGCTGGCTGACCGCGACCGGCTCCTCGGCGCCCCGCCCGGCCCGGGCCTCCGTGCCGCGCTTGTCGACGGCGTCGTCCAGCACGTCGTCGACGCCCTCCTTGCGCGCGAACGCGCCCCACCAGAACCGCAGGCCGTAGGCCACGGTCAGGGTGGACCCGACGACCATCGCGACGAGCACGAGGAGCCCGGGCAGGGTGCCGACGTCGTGCAGGAGCGCCTCGAGCGCCGCCTCCTTGGCGACGTAGCCGGCGAACGGCGGCAGGCCGATCATCGACGCCGTGGCGAGCGCGCCGGCCGCGGCGGTGAGCGGGAGCTTGCGGCCCACCCCGGAGAGCCGGCGCAGGTCACGCGTGCCGGTGGCGGCGTCGACGACGCCGACCGTGAGGAACAGCGACGCCTTGAACATGGCGTGGGCGCCGAGCATCGCGATGCCCGCGAGCGCGGCGGCGCGCGAGCCGGACCCGACGAGCATGACCAGCAGGCCGAGCTGGCTCACGGTGCCGAAGGCGAGGACCAGCTTGAGGTCGTACTGGCGCAGCGCGCGGTAGCCGCCGTGGACCAGCGTCCACGCGCCGAGTCCCAGCACCACGACCTGCCACGCCGCCAGGTCGGCGAATCCGGGGGCGAACCGCGCGACGAGGTACACGCCGGCCTTGACCATCGCGGCGGCGTGCAGGTAGGCCGAGACGGGCGTCGGCGCGGCCATGGCCGACGGCAGCCAGAAGTGCAGGGGCACGAGCGCGGACTTGCTCACGGCCCCCGCGAGCAGCAGCACGACGGCGACCGTGACGCCGGCGCCCGACGGCGGGTCCGCGATGACCTCCGACATCCGGTAGGTGCCCGCGTGCTCGCCGAGGATCACCAGCCCCACGAGCATCGCGAGGCCGCCCGCGGTCGTGAGGATGATGGCCTGCATCGCCGCGCGGCGGGACGCCTTGCGGTCGGCGTAGTGGCCGATCAGCAGGTAGGAGAAGACGGTCGTGAGCTCCCAGAACGTGTACAGGAGCAGCATGTCGTCGGTCGTGACGAGGCCCAGCATCGAGCCGGCGAAGGCGACGAGGACCCCGCCGAACCGGCCGAGGCCCGACGCGGACCGCGAGAAGTAGGCCGACGAGTACACGAGCACGAGCGCCCCGACGCCGCCCACGAGCAGCACCATGAGCCACGACAGCGTGTCGAGGCGGAACGCCAGCTCCATCCCGATGGACGGGACCCACTCGACGATCTCGACGGGGCCGTCCCCGGCCATGACGGCGCTCGTCTGGCTGAGCGCCCACGCGGCGGCCGAGGCCGGCGCGAGGGCCAGGATCAGGAACGCGCGGCGTCCGAGGAGGCGGCAGAGTGCGGGCGCGACGAGGGCCACCAGGAGGTGAACCGCGAGCAGCAGCAGCACGTCCGCTCCGTCCTGTTGGGCGGTGGTCGGTCGGTCGGCGGCCCGGCGCGCTCGCCGAGGGTGCGGCGGCACGGGGCCAGGGTCAGGCTGAGAAGGGTGGCGGTGAGCCCCGCCGGCCCCCGGGCGCCGTCGCAGCACCCCGGGGGTCCAAGTCTACCGGCTGCGATGCGGTGACCTTCACCGTGCGGTCATGCCCGGGTCAAGCCATGGCCGCGCTGCTCCGGACCGGCGGGCGGCGGCCCGGGCGCCGGTCACGAGCCCGCCGCGACCGACCGGCTAGCGTGACAGGGTGCCCGCGCTGCAGCTCACCGCCCTGGTCATCGCCCTGGCCGCGACCGTCGTCGGGGTCTGGACGTTCGCCCTCGGCGTCCGCGCGATCGTGCGCACGCTGCGCCGGGGCGGGCCGGCGGCGGGCCGCACCGACCACCCCGTGCGACGGACCTGGCTGGTGGCGAAGGAGCTGGTCGGCCACGGCCGGTTCCAGCACCGGCCGTTCGTCCGCGTCGCGCACTGGGCCGTCATGGTCAGCTTCCCGCTGCTCTTCCTCACGCTCGTCCAGGCCTACGGCCAGCTCGTCGACCCGCACTTCGCCGTCCCGCTGGTGGGGCGCCTGCTCCCGTTCGAGTGGCTGACCGAGGCGATCGCGTGGCTCTCGCTCGTCGGGATCGTGCTCCTCATCGCTGTGCGCCAGCGCGAGCACCCGCGACGCGGTCGGGCCGCGCGGCCGTCGGCCGCGGTGTCGACGCCCGCCGGGGAGATGGCGCCGCCGGACGGGCGCGCCTCGCGGTTCTTCGGATCGAACTGGGCGCAGGCCTACGTCGTCGAGGGCGTCGTCCTGGGCGTGGTGGTGTGCGTGCTGCTGCTGCGCGGGCTCGAGTACGCGATGGCGGTGCAGGGCAGCACCCTCGGCTGGTTCGCCTACGCGCCGCTGTCGCAGGAGGTCCACGCGCCGGGCGCGGGGACCTACCCGGCGGCGCCCGGGTCGCTCGCGCACTTCCCGCTCACCGCCTGGTTCGGCCAGTGGTTCACCGGCTGGTCCCCGGCCGCCGTCGAGGCGGCGATCGTGGTCGTCGCGCTGCTGAAGATCCTCATCTCGATGAGCTGGATGGTGATCGTGGGCCGGCGGCCCGCGATGGGCGTCTCGTGGCACCGGTTCCTCGCGGTCGTCAACGTCTGGGCCCGCCGCGAGGTCGACGGTCGCCCGGCGCTCGGCGCGCTCCCGCCGCTCCGCGTCGGCGGCGAGGCCGTGGACCTCGAGAAGCTGGAGGACCTGCCCGACGACGTCCGGCTCGGCGTCGGGCAGGTCGAGGACTTCACCTGGAAGGGCCTGCTCGACTTCTCCACGTGCACCGAGTGCGGCCGCTGCCAGGAGCAGTGCCCGGCCTGGAACACGGGCAAGCCGCTCTCGCCCAAGCTCGTCGTCACGGCGCTGCGCGACCACGCGTACGCGACGGCGCCGTACCTGCGGGCCGCGGCGAACGCGTCGACGGAGCCGGCCGGGCACACCGCGACGACCGGGCACGTGCCGCTGCCGTGGGAGGGCGGGCCCGGACCGGCCGACGAGAGCCACGCCGGCGTCGACGTCCTGACGCTCGTGGGCGACGTCGTCGACCCGCAGGCGCTGTGGGACTGCACGATGTGCGGCGCGTGCGTCCAGCAGTGCCCCGTCGACATCGAGCACGTCGACCACATCGTCGACCTGCGCCGCAACCAGGTCCTCATGGAGTCCGCCTTCCCGGACGAGCTGGGGCCGATGTTCACCAAGCTCGAGCGGCAGTCGAACCCGTGGGGGCTGCCCGCCCGCCAGCGGCTCGACTGGGCGAAGGGCCTCGACTTCCCGGTGCGCGTCATCGGCGTCGACGTCGAGGACGCGTCCGAGGTCGAGTACCTGTTCTGGGTCGGGTGCGCGGGCGCGTACGAGGACCGGGCCAAGAAGACGACGCGCGCGGTGGCCGAGCTGCTGCACCTCGCCGACGTCAGCTTCGCCGTGCTCGGCGACGGCGAGTCCTGCAGCGGCGACCCGGCGCGCCGCGCGGGCAACGAGTTCCTCTTCCAGATGCTGGCGCAGGCGAACGTCGAGGTGCTCACCGAGGCCAAGGCGCAGCGCATCGTCGTGACGTGCGCGCACTGCTTCAACACGATCGCGCGGGAGTACCCGCAGCTCGGCGGGCGGTACGACGTCGTGCACCACACCGAGCTGCTCGACCGGCTCGTCGGCGAGGGCCGGCTCACCCCGGTGGCACGGCCCGGCGAGGCGCCGGCCGAGGACGTCGTGACGTACCACGACCCCTGCTACCTCGGGCGGCACAACCAGATCTACACGCCGCCGCGCGAGCTGCTCGGCGCGCTGCCCGGCGTGCGCCTGGCGGAGATGCCGCGGACGCGCGAGCGGTCGTTCTGCTGCGGCGGCGGCGGCGCGCGGGTGTGGATGGAGGAGACCACGGGCACGCGGATCGGCACCGACCGCGCCGCCGAGGCCATCGGGACGGGCGCGTCGGCGATCGCGACCGGGTGCCCCTTCTGCACGATCATGCTGACCGACGGCGTGGCCGCGGCCTCCGCCGCCACCGACGGCGCGGGGGGCACCGGTGGCGCCGCGCCGAAGCCAGAGGTGCTCGACGTCGCCCGCCTGCTCCTCGACGCGGTCCGCCCACCCCAGCCCTGAGGCGGTCCCCCGGCGCGCAGTCCGCGCCGCTACCCCTACCCCCGCCCGCCCGCTCCGGCACCCACCCCGGTCGCCGCCCGCTCCGGCACCCACCCAGCCGCCCAGATGTTCGCGTCCGCACAACCGCACACCTGGCCACGTTCCGTACCCCTCCACCCGCACGCATGCGCGCGTCCGAGCGTCTGCGCACCCGGCCGCGCTCCTCCCTCCCGCCGCACGGATGTTCGCGTCCGCGCAACCGCACACCTGGCCACGTTCCTTACGCCTCCAGCTGCGCGGATGCGCGGACGCGAACATCTGGCCGCGGCGAGGCGGAGCGGGGTGGGTGACGCGGAGCGGGGTGGGTGCCGCGGAGCGGGGTGGGTGCCGCGGAGCGGGGCCGGGAGCGGTAGTGCGGGGTGGCGCCGCGGCGGGCGGCGAGGCCTGCGGGCGGGCCCGGTGTGCGGGGCGGGGCGGGGGCTAGAGGTCCGCGGGGTCGACGATGAAGTCCATGACGTCGGTGATCTCGCCGCCGACGGCCTTGTGGACCGCACGCGTCAGCGCGATGACCAGCGGCGTCGCCCGGCCCCGGGCCACCTTGTGCGCGAGCGACGGGCGCTCGGCCTCGGCGTCGGCGAGGTCGACCGGCTCCCACCGCACGCGGTAGGCGACCGCACCGGCGACGGCCCACGGCACCTGCGCGATGACCGGCGGCACGTGCGTCTCGCCTGCCACCTCGAGCGCGACGATCCCGTCGAGGTCGAGGTCCGCCAGGGCGCCGTAGCCGGTCATCGCCGGGGGCGAGGTCAGCGCCGCGATGTCGTGGTCGTCGGCGGCCGCGTGGAGCCGACGGCGCATGTCGTCCGTCAGGGGCTCCGTGCCGGGCACCGGTGCCGCGTGCCGGGCGGGGCCGGCGTAGTGCGGCGTCGGGAGGTTGAGGCGGGCGCGGGGCAGCGCCTGCCGCATGACCGTGAGCGCCGCCTCGGGCTCGAGCCAGATGTCCGTCCAGACGGTGAGGTCGACGGCGGCCGCCGGGTCCGGCACCAGCAGCGCCGAGGGACTCCCCCCGCGGGCGCTGGTCCGCACGGCGCCACCGAGCCGCCGGGCGGCGGCGAGCAGCCACGCGACGGTCCGCTCCTCGTCGCGCACGGGCAGGCCCTCGGGGAACGCGCGTCGCAGGCCGTCGCGGTCGCCGCCGTACGGGAACGGTCGCTCGCCGCGCTCGACGGGCGCCTCGACGACGTAGGCGATGCCGGCCTGCGCGGGCACACCGAGCGCCGCCGCCGTCGGGCGGTCGAGCGTGTACGGGCCGACGAGGACGCTGTGGCGCGAGAGGCGCAGGCGCCCCGGCGGCGGCGTCACGACGCGCAGCCCGCGCGCACCGCCGGAGGGACGTGGCGTCGCGGTCGTCGGCTCCCGCTCCCAGGTGGCGCGGGGGAAGCGGCTCGCCGCGAGGGTCCCGACCTCGTCCGGCCCGACGTCGCCCGGCAGCACCAGGAGATGGTGGGAGACGACGTCGTCGGACGTGGGATCCAGTACGGGCAACGGCATGGTCGCAGCCTAGGTCGGTCGTGTTGCCGGTGTGCTTCCGGGACGTTGCCCGGGCCGGTGCGTCAGACCTGCGTGCGGTGGAACGACAGGAAGGAGCGCGACGCCGTCGGGCCGCGCTGTCCCTGGTACCGCGACCCGTAGGTCGCCGAGCCGTAGGGCTCCTCGGCCGGCGACGAGAGGCGGAAGAAGCACATCTGGCCGATCTTCATCCCCGGCCACAGCTTGATCGGCAGCGTCGCGACGTTCGACAGCTCCAGGGTCACGTGGCCCGTGAAGCCCGGGTCGATGAACCCCGCCGTGGAGTGCGTGAGCAGGCCGAGGCGGCCCAGCGAGGACTTGCCCTCGAGACGCGCGGCGACGTCGTCGGGCAGCGTGACGGCCTCGTACGTCGAGCCGAGGACGAACTCGCCGGGGTGCAGGATGAACGGCTCGTCCCGCTCGACCTCGACCAGGCGCGTGAGGTCGGGCTGGTCCTGCGCCGGGTCGATGAACGGGTACTTGTGGTTGTCGAACAGGCGGAAGAACTTGTCGAGCCGCACGTCGATGCTCGACGGCTGGATCATCGTCGGCTCGTACGGGTCGAGCAGGATGCGACCGGAGTCGAGCTCGGCGCGGATGTCGCGGTCGGAGAGCAGCACGGGCGACACGCTAGCGGCTGCCCACCGGGCGCGTCCGTTCCACCCGACCACGTCCACTGCGGAGGACGTGCTCGTCCGGTTCGGACGTGCTCGCCGTGCCGGTGGCGGGCGACGGGGGCGGGTGCCACATCGGCCCGCCCGGGACCGGCTGGTGAGCACGTCCGTTCCCCGCGAGTACGTCCGCTGCGCAGGACGTCGTCGTCCGGTTCGGACGTGGTCGAGGGGCGCCGGGCGAAGCGTCGCGGGGCTGACCTGGGGCGGGACCGGTTCTCCACATTTTTGTCCACAGGTTGCGGTGCTCGTGCGGGGATCCGGGGGGCGGAGCTGTGGACAACGGCTGTGCACGACGGCGCCCGGCAGCACCGGCGAGCGCATGCGGACGCGGGGGACAGGGAGGGCTGGAGCGTCGCGCCGCGGCGGGTATGATCGGTCCGCACGCCCGGGCATCCGGGCGTTCGCGGGTGTAGTTCAATGGTAGAACTTCAGCTTCCCAAGCTGATAGCGCGGGTTCGATTCCCGTCACCCGCTCCACCTCGAGGGCCAGGTCAGAGCACATGCTCCGGTCTGGCCCTTCGTCGTCGGGATGAGAGCTAGGGACGACCTAGGGACGAGGACGGCGTGCCGGCACGCGGCGATCGTCTGTCGTCCGCCCGGTCGCGGGGTCAAGAGCGTCTTTTCGGCGTCCACGCGTGCGCGCCGCTGTGCTCGCACCAGACACCACTCCCGCATGCGGGCGCTTCGCCAGCTATCGCGAGCAGGCCGGGTCAAGAACGGTCCTGGTCGACCGATACAGGAGCGTGACCACGCGTAGGACGACGACGCTCGCCGTGACCATCGCCGTGATGGCGGGCCTGACAGCGTGCACGGGCGGGACGGCAGCGACCCCGGAGCCTGAGAGCACCCCCTCATCGGAGCCCACGACCGAGCCGGTCGTGGACGAGCCCACCGCGGAGCCCACGACCGAGGCGCCCCCGTTCCCCACCGAGGCCGGCGCGGCGATCCCGCTGGACCAGGTCGAGGCAGCCCGCGCCGCGGGCATCCCGGTCTACGTGTCGCCCCACGGCGGCAACGGCGTCGTGGTGCAGCCGGGTCAGCCCCTCCCCGCCCAGGTCGTCAACGACTTCGAGGCCGCATACGGCGGTCCGCTGCCCGAGAGCACGAGTCAGTGGCAGGCAAGCAGGGACGCCCTCACCGCGGTCAGCAACGAGTTCGCAAAGACAGGTGTCCCGTCCATCCGGTTCCAGAAGATCCCCACCTACGACGGCAACACCGTGACGCGGATCCGGTACAGCGCATTCGTGGGCAACGTTCCGGCCGCCCGGGAGTACAACGGGAGCCTCACCCCCTCGGACACGAAGGAAGAGGCGCTCGCCAAGGTGCAGCCGTGGATCGACCAGTTCCCCGGTATCCAGGTCATCGACCTCACCTGAGTCCAGCGAGCTTCCCGCCGGACTCGGACCCTGGCGGGAACGCCCCCGGAGGCTCGACTACCCCCGAGGCCCGAAGCGACGATCGCGCTCTGACGCGCGGCACGGGCGGTTCAGCCGCCGGCGCGCAGCACCAGGCCGAGCCGCTCCCGGCGGCGTGCGGACTGCTCGACGGCGACCACCGCGACGACGACGAGCGCGAGCACGGGGAGCGCCCCGAGCGCCCACCACGGCGCCGCAGGCGCGGGGTCGCCCGCCTGACCCGTGAGCAGCCGCAGCTCCAGCGGCCCGCTCACGGCGGCCGCGAGCGCGGCGCCGACGGCCGTACCCCAGGCGCAAGCGGCCAGCACCCACGGGAGCAGCTCACCGAGGGCGACCCGCCGCACGTCGCGGCGGGCGAGCCCCACGACGCGGAGCACGGCGTGCGCGG
>NZ_JACEXH010000052.1:0-19112 GCF_014525465.1 Actinotalea sp. JY-7885
CCCGGTGCGCGACGTCGTCGCACCAGCGGCCGCGGTGTGCGCCGTGGTCGTCGGCGCCGTCGCGGCCGGCGGCGGCCTGCCGCGGCTGCTCGGCTTCCTCGACGCGCAGGGCGAGCGCGGGCTCCAGGTCGAGTCCGTCGCGGCCACGGTGGTCGGGGCGCTCCACCGGGACGGCGTCGCCGTCGTGCTCAACGAGGAGCTGGTCACCTACGAGGTCGTCGGCCCGGGCACGGCCGGCGCCGCGGCGGTCCTGGACGTCCTCCTGCCCCTGGCGGTGGGGGCGGTGGCCCTCGTGCTCCTGGCCGCGCGACGGCGCGGGACCGCCCCCGCGGCCCTGCTGCCGGCGTCCCTGCTGCTCGTCGCGCTGCTGGTCGTGACCAACAAGGTCGGCTCGCCGCAGTTCCTCACGTGGTTCGCGCCGCCCGTCGCCGTCCTCGTCGCGATGCGGGCGCCGACGGCGTGGCGCGACGTCCGGCCCGTCTGGTGGCAGGTGGCCGGCGCTCTCGTGCTGCTCGCCGCGGGCCTGACGCAGGCGGTCTTCCCGTGGGGCTACCTGCCGTTGCTCGCGGGCGACGACGGCATGGCCCTGATCCTGGACGCGCGCAACGCGCTGCTGCTCGCGGTGACGGCGTGCGCCGTCGTCGGCCTCGCCCGCGCGGTGCGGGGGCCGACGACGGCGGACGCCTGACGCCTCAGCGCACGTGCGGCGCGACCTGCGCGGCGACGAGCTCGAGGTGCTCGATGTCGGCGAGGTCGAGGACCTGCAGGTAGATGCGCTCGACGCCCGCCTCGGCGAGCTCACCCAGCCGGTCGACCGCCTCGGCGACCGTGCCGGCGACGCCGTGCTCGCGCAGCTCGCCCGGCTCGCGACCGATGGCGGCGGCGCGGCGCGCGACCTCGGCGTCGTCGGCCCCGACGCACAGCACCAGCGCCACCGAGTAGGTGAGGTCGTGCGGGTCGCGCCCGATCTCCTCGCACGCGGAGCGGACGCGGCCGAACATCTGCGGGATGTCGGCGATCTCCGGGAAGGAGGCGTTGAACTCGGACGCGAAGCGCGCGGCCAGGGCGGGCGTGCGCTTCGGACCCTTGCCCCCGACGATCACCGGGACGCCGGCGCCCTCGACCCGGCGGCCGTCGGCGAGCGCGACGTGCTGGGCCGGCTTGGGCAGCGCGGGCGAGTCGGTGAGCGTGTAGTGCTCGCCCTGGTGCGTGAAGCGCTCGCCGACGGGCGTGCGCCACAGGCCCGTGACGACCTCGAGCTGCTCGGTCAGGAGGCCGAAGCGCTTCTCGGGGAACGGGATGCCGTAGGCCGCGTGCTCCTGGGCGAACCAGCCCGCGCCGAGGCCGAGCTCGACCCGGCCGCCGGACATCTGGTCGACCTGGGCGACCTGGATCGCCAGGACGCCCGGGTGGCGGAACGTCGCGGACGACACGAGGGTGCCGAGCCGGACGGTGCTCGTCTCGCGCGCGAGGCCCGCGAGGGTGGTCCAGGCGTCGGTCGGGCCCGGGAGCCCGTCGCCGTCGCCCATGACGAGGTAGTGGTCGGAACGGAAGAAGGCGTCGTACCCGAGGCGCTCGGTGGCCTGGGCGACGCGCAGGACGTCGTCGTACGACGCGCCCTGCTGGGGTTCGGTGAAGATGCGCAGATCCATGCGCCCATCCTCTCGCCCCGGGACACGACCTCGCGCCGCGGCGGCCGCCGTCGGGCTCAGGACTGGCAGGCGGGGCACCAGTAGAGGGTGCGTCCCGCCAGCTCCTCGCGCAGGATCGTCGACCCGCAGCGCAGGCACGGCTCCCCCGCGCGGCCGTACACCGCGTGCCGCAACGACCGGTCGGCGACCGCGGCGGCGCGCGAGGGCGCACCCGGGCCGTCGAGGTCCTCGCGCGTCAGCATGACGCCCGTCCGGATCCCGTCCTCGAGGAGCACGACCCAGTCGCGCCAGAGCGCGTCGAGCACCTCCTCGGGCACGGCGGAGCCCGGGACGTGCGGCTCGAGCCGGGCGCGGAACAGCATCTCGGCGCGGTAGATGTTCCCGATCCCGCTGACGACCGACTGGTCCATGAGCAGCTGTCCGATCGCGACCCGGCGCCGGCGGACGCGGCGCACGAACTCCGCCTGCGGCTCGGGCCAGGCGTCGACCTGCGGGTCCGGGCCCGCCTTGGCGACGATGGCGGCCACCTCGGGCGGCCCCAGGACCTCGCACGCCGTCGGGCCGCGCAGGTCGGCGACCGTCGCGTCGGTCGCGAGGCGCACGCGCACGGCGCCGACCGGGGGCGGCGGGAAGACCTCGGTCAGCACGCCGGCGTCCCCGGCCGCTGCCGGGGCGAGCGAGGCCTCGCCCTCGCCCATCCGCACCGCGCGGCGCGGCGCCCCCAGGAAGGCGACCGGCTGGCCGTCGGCCAGCGGGGACACCCGCCCCCGGAAGTCCCACGCGCCGTAGAGCCCGAGGTGCACGTGCACCCAGCGCTCCGGGACGACGTCGGACACGGGCAGCGGCGCGTCGTCGCCGTACCCGAAGCCCAGCAGCAGGTGCTTGCCGAGCGCGGCGGCGGTCGTGAGGACCGACCCGTCGAGCAGCGCGGCCCCGGCGGCGAACCTCCCCTGCGGCGAGCTCACGGCGACCGGGTGGTCGACGAGATCGGCGCGGAACTGCCGGGCGATCCGGTGGACGGTATGACCTTCGGGCACGGCCCCGAGGGTAGTTCAGGCCACGCCACCGCCCCGGGTGACGCGTTGGCGTCGACCTGCGACGCCAACGCGTCACCCCTGGCCGTCAGACGCCGGCCGTGGCCGCGAGGTGGTCCGAGATCTTGGACTCCTTGGTGCCGTCGGCCGACGTCGCGCCGCCCGTGAAGGCGCCGTGGTACTGCCGGGCCGGGTGCGTGTCCTCGGCGAAGACGCGGCCCTCGCCGAAGAGGTTCTCGCGCAGCGTCGTGCCGTCGTACTCCGTGCGGGCGCGCCCGCGGCGCTGCAGCTCCGGGACCACCAGGTCCACGAGGTCCTCGAACGTGCCGGGCGTGATCGCGTAGGCGAAGTTGAACCCGTCGACGCCGCCCTCGTCGACCCAGCGCTCGAGCTCGTCGGCCACCCGGGTCGCGGAGCCCACGAGCACGGGGCCGAGGCCGCCGATGCTCCGCTTGGTCACGATGTCGAGCGGCGTCCACGCACGGTCCGGGTCGATCGTGGTGAGCATCTGCAGCGCGGAGCGCAGCGAGTCGTTCTCGACCTCGACGAGCGGCTGGTCCGGGTCGTAGTCCGAGAAGTCGACACCGGTCCACCCGCCGTACAGCGACAGCGCGCCCTCGGGGTTGGCGTAGCGCAGGTAGTCCTCGAACTTGGCCTGGGCGGCCTCGTCCGTCTCGGCCGTGATGACGGTGATGAGCGAGAAGATCTTCACCGAGTCGCGGGACCGCCCGAGCGCCTCCGCACGGTCCCGGATGTCGTCCGTCGTCTCGCGCGCCTGCGCGATCGTGCCCGGGCTGATGAAGACGCCCTCGCCGTGCTTGGCGGCGAACGCGCGCCCCCGCGGCGACGCACCGGCCTGGAAGATCACCGGCGTGCGCTGCGGGCTCGGCTCCGACAGGTGGATGCCGGGCACGCTGTAGTACTCGCCGCGGTGGCCGATGGGGTGGACCTTGGTCGGGTCGGTGAAGACGCCGTTCTCCTTGTCGCGCACGACGGCGTCGTCGTCCCAGCTGCCCTCCCACAGCTTGTAGGTGACGTCGAGGAACTCGTCCGCGAGGTCGTACCGCGCGTCGTGGCTCATCTGCTTGTCGAAGCCCAGGTTGATCGCGGCGCTGTTGAGGTAGCCGGTCACCACGTTCCAGGCCACGCGGCCCCGGGTGAGGTGGTCGAGCGTCGAGAACTTGCGCGCGAGCGCGTACGGCTGCTCGTACGTCAGGGCGCTGGTGATGCCGAAGCCGAGGTGCTCGGTGACCGCCGCCATGGCCGGGACCTGCAGGAAGGGGTCGTTGACGGGCACCTGGACGGCGTCGGTCAGCGAGCCCGCGACGGTGCCGCGGTAGACGTCGTACACCCCGACGACGTCGGCGATGAACAGCGAGTCGAACCGGCCGCGCTCCAGGAGGCGGGCGAGCTCGGTCCAGTACTCGAGCGTGTTGTAGTCCCAGGCGCGGCTGTCCGGGTGGCGCCAGGTCCCGGCCGCCTGGTGCGTCACGCAGGTCATGTCGAAGGCGTTGAGGACGATGCGCTTCTTGCTCGGGCCGTTGTCGGTCACGGTGGTCTCCTTCTCGGGGTTCGGGCGGGTCACTCGGCGTCCAGGGGCAGCAGGACGCCCTGGACCTCGGGGTCGGTGGCCAGGTACTCCTGCACGCGCGGGTCCTGGAAGGCCTTGATGAGGTTCTGGATGTTCGGCTCGTCGATCCACCGCGTGCCGACCGTCAGCTGGCCGGCGAACTCGTCCGGTGCCGGGGGCGCGAAGATCTGGTGCTCGACCGGGACCTTGGCGGCGACGTAGTACTCCGTGTAGCCGACGGCGGCGTCGAGGTCCGGCAGCGCGCGGGACTGGGCCCCGAAGTCGAGCAGGACGAACTCCAGGTCCTTCGGGTTCTCGACGATGTCGTCCTGCGTGGCGGTCCACTTGTCGACGGAGGGGTCGAGCGTGATGAGGCCGGCGCGCTCGAGCACCCACAGCCCCTGCGCCTCGTTGGCGGGGTCGGAGTAGAGCGAGATGGTCGCGCCATCGGGGATCTCCTCGACGCTGTCCCAGAGGTCGAGACGGTCGAGCACCGTCGTGCGGTGCGCGCCGTCGCCGTAGGTCTTCGTGAGCTGGCGAAGCTCGATCATGGGGTCTCCGAGGGGAGGCCGGGGCGCGTGGCAGCGCGGCCCCCGGCGGGGCGGGATGGGAGAGAGGCGCGACGCCGCTCCACCGACGCAGGGGCCCCGGCAAGGGCCCGTTCAGCCGGGTGCAGGCGGACCTGCGTGCGGGTGCGCGACGGGGCGCACCGGGTGGTGCGCCGTCAGTGGCGACAGCAGCACATTCGCACGGGAGTCCTCCTGGCCGTCCTTACCGGTGCGGTCGCGCCGGTCCGGTCCTCACCCGGAGCACCCCACGACGAGGAGGGTTGCCGGCCAGCGAGCCGGGGCTTCGCGCTGGCGCTCATGACCTGGCTCCGACGGTAGGGCGTCTCACATGGCGCGTCAATGATGTCCGCGCTGTGGACATCGCCCGGACCCGGGCGACCGCCCGCACCGGGCCCCACCGGCCGCGTGCCGATCCCGTCGCCGCCCGTAGGATCGACGCAGGTGCGCCGGGAAGTCTGGTCGGCAACGTCGTCATCGACCCCTGAGGAGCCTCGTGCCGCACACCGATCCGTCGTCGTCGTCCCCACCCGGGGCCCCGGAGATCCTGTCCCGCGGGTCGTGGCGCGAGACCCGGCGCGTCTCGGAGATCCTCCGTCAGGAGACCGTCGGCGGCGCCCTGCTCCTGGTCGCGACGGTGGCGGCCCTGGTCTGGGCCAACTCGCCGGCGGCCGACGCCTACGCCGCGCTGCGCGACCTCGAGATCGGACCCGAGAGCCTGCACCTGCGGCTGTCGGTCGGCGCGTGGGCCGCCGACGGCCTGCTCGCGATCTTCTTCTTCGTCGTCGGCCTCGAGCTCAAGCGCGAGTTCGTCGCGGGCGACCTGCGCGACCCGCGGCGCGCCGCCCTGCCGATCCTCGCCGCCGTCGGCGGCATGGCGGTCCCCGCCGTCGTCTACGTCGTGGTCGCGTCCCGCGCCGGTGGCGACGCCGTCGACGGCTGGGCGATCCCCACCGCGACCGACATCGCGTTCGCCCTCGCGGTGCTCGCCGTCATCGCGACCCACCTGCCGGCCGCGCTGCGCACCTTCCTGCTCACCCTCGCCGTCGTCGACGACCTGCTCGCGGTGACGGTCATCGCCGTGTTCTACAGCGACGAGGTGCACCTCGGCCCGCTGCTCGCCTCGCTCGGCGTGATCGCGCTGTTCACGGTCGCCGTGCAGCGCCGCGTGCGGGCCTGGTGGGTGCTGCTGCCGCTCGCCACGGTGGCGTGGGCACTCATGCACGCGTCGGGCGTCCACGCGACGGTCGCGGGCGTGCTGCTGGGCTTCACCGTCCCGGTGCTGCGCAGCGCGCGGGCGGGCGGGCCGGAGGCCGGCCCCGGGCTCGCGGAGCACTTCGAGCACCGGTTCCGGCCGCTCTCGGCCGGTGTGGCCGTCCCCGTCTTCGCCTTCTTCGCCGCCGGGGTGACGGTCGGTGGGCTCGACGGGCTGCGCTCGGCGCTCAGCGACCCCGTGGCGCTCGGCATCGTGGCCGGGCTCGTGATCGGCAAGGCGGTCGGGATCACGGGCACGACGTGGCTCGTCGCGCGCTTCACCCACGCGCGCCTCGACCCCGACCTGCGGTGGCTCGACGTGCTCGCCGTGGGTCTCCTCGGCGGCATCGGCTTCACCGTCTCGCTCCTCATCGGCGACCTCGCCTTCGCCGACGCGGCCCGGGTCGAGCACGTCAAGGTCGGGGTGCTGGCCGGGTCCGTCCTGTCGGCGCTGCTCGCCTCCGCGCTCCTCCGCGCGCGCAACCGCGCCTACCGCCGCCTCGAGGAGCTCGAGTCGAGGGACGCCGACGCCGACGGCGTCCCGGACGTCTTCGAGGGGCACGGTGCCCTCGACGACGGCCCGGCGGGCGAGGCTCCCGCGGGGAGCGGGCGGGGCTGACGGTCGCCCCGTCGGCCGGCTCCGGCTGCCGGGCGTCGTCGCGGCCGACGGCGCGTCAGTCGGTGACCGCCTCGCGACCGGCGGTGAGCAGTGCGAGCGCCGGGTGGCCCTCGGGCAGCACGAGCGGCGGCGTCCCGGGCGCCCACGCCAGCACGGCACCGGCGAGGCGCGGGTGCGGCGCCAGCTCGACGGGCGCGCGACCGTCCCGGGGCAGCACGAGGTGGGCGAGCGAGTGCACGGGCGCCCGCCCCGTCGTGAGCCACAGGCGCCGGTGCAGCACGTGCGTCTCCGCGGGGCCGACGGCGACCACGGCCCCCTGACGGGTCACCGGCCGCACGGCGTCAGCCAGCGCCGCGACGGTCCCGGCGCGCCGCGCGTGCCTCCCACGCGGGACCGCCGCGACGGCGTCGACGGCGACACCCGCCGCCACGAGGTCGCGGTACGCCGCGACCAGGGCGAGGTCCTCCTCGCCGGCGGCGTCGCGCGCGAGCACGGGCGCGAGGGCGGGGAGCGTCGAGCCGGCACCGAAGGCGTGGTGGCGCAGGACGGCCAGCAGCTCCTCGACGACGTCGGCCTGCGAGCCGTTGTACGCGACCTCGAGCGGGCCGGACCGGGTGTGGACGGCGAGGCGTCCGTCGAGGAGGTCGGTGCTGCTCTCGAGCGCCAGGACGTCGGCGTGCCGGACGAACGACCTGTCGTAGCCCGGCGCGGTCGGGCGGCGCCGCAGCACCGTGAGACCCGCGGGGTCGGCGAGCAGGAGCGCGTCGTACAGGTCCATCCCGGGCGTGACGTCGCGGCGCGGCACCGGCCGCGGCACCTTGATCGCGAACCGCACCGTGTCCCAGTCGACCGCCTCGTCGCGGTACAGCGGCGGGACGTCCTGCGGCCCGCGGACCGGCAGCACCCACGGCCCGAACTGGTCGATCTCCTGCGTCGTCACGCGCACATCATCCCGCCCCGCACACCCCCGCACCCGGGACGCGCCCTCCCGGCCGCCCGACCCCACCCACCCCGTCCGCCCCGTCCCCATCCACCCCGTCCCCATCCACCCCGTCCGCCGAGCACGTCCGAACCACGCGAGGACGTCCTGCGGAACGGACGTGCCCGCGTCGTTCGGACGTGTTCGCGGTGGGGTCGGACCGGGGGGATCGCGGTGGGGCGGGCGGGGCGGTCAGTGGTCGGTGTTGAGGTTGCCCGCCAGGCGTTCGTGGCGGGCGGCGCTCTCCGGGTTCAGGCCGACGATCCGCACGTCCTTGCCCTTGCGCCGGTACCGGTGGGTGATCGCGTCGAGCGTCGCCACCGTCGACGCGTCCCACACGTGGGCGTCCGTGAGGTCGATGACGACCCGGTCCGGGTCACCCGCGTAGTCGAAGCGGTAGACGAGGTCGTTGGACGACGCGAAGAACAGCTCGCCCCGCACGCGGTACACCCGCTCACCGCCGACGACGTCCTGCGCCGTGACGTCCGTGACGTGGGCGACCCGCCGCGCGAAGAGGACCATCGCCAGGAGCACGCCGCCGACGACGCCGAACGCGAGGTTCCCCGTGGCGACGGTGACGACGACGGTCGTCACCATGACGGCCGTCTCGGACCGCGGCATGCGGCGCAGCGTCGACGGCCGCACCGAGTGCCAGTCGAAGGCGCCCACCGAGACCATGACCATGACGGCGACGAGCGCGGCCATGGGGATGACGGCGACGACGTCGCCCAGGCCGACCACCAGCACGAGCAGGAACACCCCGGCGAGGAAGGTCGACAGGCGCGTGCGCGCACCCGCGGCCTTGACGTTCATCATCGTCTGGCCGATGACCGCGCAGCCGCCCATCCCGCCGAAGAACCCGGTGACGACGTTGGCGACGCCCTGCCCCCAGGCCTCGCGCGTCTTGTCGGAGTGCGTGTCCGTGACGTCGTCGACGAGCTTGGCCGTGAGCAGCGACTCGAGCAGGCCGACGAGCGCCATCGCGAGCGCGTAGGGCGCGATGACCTCGAGGGTCTCGAGCGTGAAGGGCACGTCCGGCACGAGCAGCGCCGGCAGCGCCTCCGGGAGCTCCCCCTCGTCGCCCACCGTCGGGACCGCGATCGCCGCGGCCACGGTGACGAGCGTCAGGAGCACGATGGCGACGAGCGGCGCCGGCACGGCCGTGGTGAGCCGCGGCAGCAGCACGATCAACGCGATCCCCGCCCCGACGATCAGGTACGTGACGAGCGGGACGCCCGTGAGGTGCGGCAGCTGCGCCATGAGGACGAGGATCGCGAGCGCGTTGACGAAGCCGACCATGACCGAGCGCGGGATGAAGCGCATCAGCCGCGCGACGCCGACGACGCCCAGCAGCACCTGCAGGACGCCGGCGAGGATGACGGTGGCGATGAGGTGGTCGACCCCGTGCTCGCGGGCCACCGGCGCGACGACGAGCGCCACCGCCCCCGTGGCCGCCGAGATCATCGCCGGCCGGCCGCCGACGACCGAGATCGTCACGGCCATCGTGAAGGACGCGAACAGGCCCAGGCGCGGGTCGACGCCCGCGATGATCGAGAACGCGATCGCCTCGGGGATCAGCGCGAGCGCGACGACCAGGCCCGCGAGCACCTCGGTCCGCAGGCGGCGCGGCGAGCGCAGGGCGGCGGCCACCGAGTGCACGACGTCGGCCTCCGGGGCAGCAGCAGCGGCGGGCCGGGCAGGCGGGGGTGTCATGACGATCCGATCGGGAGGCTGCGCGGCGGGTGGTCACGCGCGCCGGCGATCCTACCGAGCGTCCCGGCGCCGGCGGGCGCCGCGGCCGGCCGAGGTTTGACCTTGGACCGCGCGCGTGCTCGGATGTGCTTTACACCGGTTACCTACCGGTGTCCGGCCCCCCCGGGAACCACCGCCGCAGCGTCGCGGCACTTGGAGGAGACATGCACCGCCGCACCCGTCGTCCCGCCCTCACCCTCACCGCTGTGGCCGCCGTCGCGGCCCTCGCGGCGTGCAGCGGCTCACCCGGCCCGGCCGAGGGCGGCGGCGGCAGCGACGCCGCGGACGAGCCGGTCGAGCTCCGGCTCGCGTGGTGGGGCGCCGACGCCCGGCACGCGGTCACGCAGGAGGTCATCGACCTGTTCGAGGCCGAGTACCCGCACATCACGGTCGTCGGCGACTTCTCCGACTGGGGCGGCTACTGGGACCGCCTGGCCACCGCCACGGCGGGCGGCGACATGCCCGACGTCATGCAGATGGACGGTCAGTACCTCGCGACCTACGCCGACCGCGGGGCGCTCATGGACCTGGGCGCCGCCGAGGGCTTCAGCGCCGGCGACATCGACGAGGCGGCCCTGGCCGCCGGCGAGATCGACGGCACGCTCTACGGCGTCGTGAACGCCGTCAACAGCTGGGCCGTGGTGACCAACCGGACGCTGATCGAGGCCGCCGGGCTGGAGATGCCCGACGACACGACGTGGACGTGGGACGACCTCGCGGAGCTCTCGGTCGCCGTGACGCAGGCCGACGTCGACGGCGCGGTCGGGCTCCAGGACTACGCCCTGACGCAGGGGACGATCGACCAGTTCGCGCGGCAGCAGGGCGAGGACCTCTGGACCGCCGACGGCGAGCTCGGCGTCAGCGAGGAGACGCTCGTCGCGTACTGGGAGCTCGCGCTCGAGCTGCTCGAGTCCGGCGCGCTCCCCTCGGCGGCCGCCCAGACCGAGGCCCTCGGGGTCACGCAGGACCAGTCCTTCACCGCCACCAACCGGGCCGCCTTCGGCTTCTGGTGGTCCAACCAGCTCGGTGCGCTCCAGGCGACCAGCGGGCAGGACCTCGTGCTGCTCCGCCCGCCGCTGGACGACGACGGCGACCGCGGGATCTGGTACCGCCCGTCGCAGTTCTGGTCGGCCTCGGCCAGCACCGACCACCCCGAGGAGGCGGCGCTCCTCATCGACTTCCTGGTGAACTCCGAGGCGGCCGGCGAGGTGCTCCTGGCCGAGCGCGGGACCCCCGCCAACGTCACCGTGCGCGAGGCCGTCCGCCCGCTGCTCGCCGAGGCGGACCAGGCGATCGCGGAGTACCTGGACTCGATCGCCGACGAGCTGGACGGCGTCGCGACCCTGCCCCCGGCCGGGTCCGCGGACTTCGAGAACACGCTGCGGCGCTACACGTCCGAGGTGTACTTCGGCTCCACGACGCCGCAGGAGGCTGCGCCGGCGTTCATCGCCGAGGTGCAGAACATGCTCGGCTGAGCCCGGGCACCGGGGGCGGCCGCGGCACCGCGGCCGCCCTCGCGCGCGTCAGGCACGGGCGCGTCAGATCACGCGCGCGACCACGTCGAAGTCCAGCCGCGGCGCGCGCGGGTGGGGCGTGGCGTCCTCGGCCGGCCAGCCGACGTTGAGCACCATGACCGTGCGCTGGCCCGTGCCGGCGAGCAGGTCGGCGTCGACGCCCGCGGCGTCCATGCCGGTCATGGGCCCGACGTCGAGACCCACCGCCCGGAGGCCCACCACGAGGTAGCCGGCCTGGAGCCACGTGTTCTCGCGCGCCATGCGCTCGCGCCCGTCGTGGTCGGGGTCGAACCGGTCGCGCGCGCCGCCGACGTGCGGCGCCAGGTGGCCGAGGTGCTCGTGGAACCGCGTGTCGGCGGCGACGACGACGGCCAGCGGCGCGCCCAGGACGCGGTCGCGGTTGCCGGGCGCCATGTGCGCCGCGAGCCGGGCGCGGGCCTCGGGCGTGCGCACCAGGAGCAGGCGCATGGGCGAGGCGTTCATCGCCGTCGGGCCCCAGCGGACCGCGTCGTGCACGGCGGCGACGTGCTCGTCGGTGACGGGGCGCTCGCTCCAGGTCTTCGGGGTGCGGCGCCGGACGAAGAGGTCCTCGAGCGTCGTCGCGGCCAGGTCCGTGGGGTCGAGAGTGGTCACGTCCCGGCAACCGGCCCGGGTGCCGCGGCACTCCCGCGCCGGCGTGTGGTGATGATCACGCCGGCGCGGGGGCCCGGCCTACGAGACGACGACCGCCGCGTCCCCGGGGAACAGGCGCCGGACGACGTCGGCGAGCGTGATGACGCCGACCACGTCGTCGCCGTCGGTGACGACGGCGAGGTGGTTGCGCGTCTCGCGCATCGACGCGAGCGCCGTGTAGACGGGAGTGTCGTGCGGCAGGCGGTACACGGGCCGCTCGAACTCGGCGGCCGGGCCGTCGTCCGGCGCCGTGAGCGTGTCGCGGACGTGGACCACGCCGGACACGGCGGGCGCGACGCCCACGAGCACCCGCAGGTGGCCCGAGGATCGCGTCGCGGCGCGGACGTCACCGACGGTCGCGCCGGTCGCGACCGCTGTCGGCCGCGAGTCCGCCGTCAGCAGGTCCCGCACCGTGAGCCGCTGCAGCTCCAGGGCGCCCCCGAGCTGCGTGCCGAAGCTCGCGTCGAGCGCCCCCACGTTGGCCGAGTGCTCGACGAGGTGACGCAGGTCGTCGGGGTTCTGCCCGGAGGCCACCTGGTCCGCCGGCTCGACGCCGACGCGGCGCAGGCACCAGTTCGCCATCTCGTTGAGCAGGTTCAGGATCGGCCGCGTGAGCCACATGAAGCCGCGCATCGGGATCGCCAGCAGGGTCGCCGACGTCTCGGGGTGGGCGATCGCCCACGACTTGGGCGCCATCTCCCCCACCACGAGGTGCAGGAACGTGACGATGATCAGCGCGAGCGCGAAGCCGGCGACGTCGGCCGCCCACAGCGGGGCCCCCCAGGACTCGAAGACCGGGGTGAGCCAGTGGTGCACGGCGGGCTTGGTGATCGCGCCGAGCGCGAGCGTGCACGCCGTGATGCCGAGCTGCGAGCCGGCCAGGAGCACCGTGAGCTCGCTCGAGCTGCGCAGCGCGGCGCGCGCGGAGCGGCTCCGCGGCGCGGCGTCCTCCAGGCGGTGCCGCTTGGCGGCGAGCAGGGCGAACTCGACGGCCACGAAGAACGCGCTCAGCGCGATCAGCGCGACGGTGACCGCCACGACCACGGGCGCGCTCATCGGGCGTCCTCCTCGTTCTCGGCCGCCGCGACGTCGTCGACGGGCAGCACCACCCGGACCAGCGCGGGCACGTGCCGCTCGACCTCGAGCACGTCGACCCGCATGATGACCGGCTCGGGCGGCTCGGCCAGGGCGAGGTCCGCCGGGTCGGCGGGCAGCTCGACCTCGACGCTCGTGCCCGCCTCGGGCAGGGCACCGTGCACGGCGATGACGAGGCCCGCGATGGTCTCGTAGTCGCCGCGCGGCAGGTCGGCGCCGATCGCGCGCTCGACCTCGTCGATGTGGATGTCGCCGGCCATGACCCACATCCCGTCCTCGCCGCCGGGGACGGCGGTCGGGATCTCGGGGTCGTGCTCGTCGGTGATCTCGCCGACCAGCTCCTCCGCGAGGTCCTCGAGCGTCACGACGCCGGCGAAGCCGCCGTACTCGTCCACCACGCAGGCGAGCTTGTTCTGGCTGTCCCCGAGCAGGCGCAGCGCCTCCGGCAGGGGCATGGACGTCGGGACCATGATGGCGGGCTTCATGATCGACTCGACCGGGAGGTCGCTCTGCGGCGCCTGGTCCAGCACGTCCTGCAGGTGGACGGTGCCGAGCACCTGGTCGTCCTCGTCGACCACGGGGTAGCGCGAGTGGCCCGTGGTCATCGCCTCGCGCACCTCGCGGACCGTGTCGCCGAGCCGGGCGACGCCGACGCGGCTGCGCGGGATCATCGCGTGCTCGACGTCCTGGTCGGGGAAGTCGAGGATGCGGTCCAGCAGCACCGAGAGCTCCTCGGGCAGGTCACCGCTCTCGCGCGAGTCCGCCACGATGTGCTCGAGGTCGCGGACCGTCGCCGAGTGCTCGACGTCGTGCACGGGCTCGATCCGCAGGGCGCGCAGCAGCACGTTGGAGGCCTGGTCGAAGATCCGGATCAGCCAGCCGAACAGCCGCAGGTACCAGGTGGTCGACGACGCGAGCCGCACCGCGACCGGCTCCGGGCGGGCGATCGCGAGGTTCTTGGGGAAGAGCTCGCCGAACACCATCTGGACGAACGTCGAGAACAGCAGCGCGAGCACCGTGCCCACCGCGATGCCGACCCCGTCGGGCACGCCGACACCGCCGAGCGCCTCGCCGAGCGAGTTGCCGATGAGCGGCTCGGCGACGTACCCGACCAGCAGTCCGGTCACCGTGATGCCCAGCTGCGCGCCCGAGAGCATGAAGCTCGTGCGTCGCGTGACGCCCAGGGCGCGCGTCGCGGCGGCGTCCCCTGCGGCGCTGCGGGCGTTCAGCCGCGACCGGTCGACCGCCATGTAGGCGAACTCCTGGGCGACGAAGTAGCCGGTCACGGCGGTGATCGCGAGCACGACCAGCACCCCGGCGAGAAGAGACAGCACCCAGGTCATCGGTTCCCCCCCTTCACGTGCGCCTCGGCGGCGGGTTCAGGGGGGTTCGTACTGTCGGAGTCCATTTCGTCCTGTCGTTCGTGAGCGGTCAGCGGCACAACGATCGCATGCCCCGCCCGGTTCCCGCGGACGCCGCCCGCCGGAGGCCTCGTCGCCCCGGGCGATCCGGCGCTCGGAGCGCTCGCCGCGCCCCCGCGCCGGACGTAGCGTCGACTCGGGCACGACGCCCGGCTCCGTCGGGCGCGAGAAGGGGGCAGATCGTGCGTGGAGTGGTGATGTACGCCCCGGGCGACGTCCGGGTGGAGGAGCGGGCCGAGCCCGCGATCGTGGAGCCGACGGACGCGATCCTGCGGACCGCCGCGACCTGCGTCTGCGGGTCGGACCTGTGGCCGTGGCGCGGCATCGAGGACGCCACCGGCCCGAGCCCGATGGGGCACGAGTACGTCGGCGTCGTCGAGGAGGTCGGCAGCGCGGTCCGCGGCCTGGTGCCCGGCCAGTTCGTCGTCGGCTCGTTCTTCGCCTCCGACGGCACCTGCGAGATCTGCCGCGCCGGCTACCAGAGCCGCTGCGTGAACGCCGTGCCCATGGGCGCCATCGGGACGCAGGCCGAGCGCGTCCGCGTGCCGCTGGCCGACGGGACCCTCGTCGCGACGCCGGACGTGCCGCCGCAGGACCTGGTGCCGTCGCTCCTGGCGGCCTCGGACGTCCTGGGCACGGGCTGGTTCGCGGCCGTGGCAGCGCAGGCGGGCCCCGGCCGCACGATCGCGGTGGTGGGCGACGGCGCCGTCGGCCTCTGCGGGGTGCTCGCCGCCCGGCAGCTCGGCGCCGAGCGGATCATCGTCATGAGCCGGCACGCCGACCGGCAGGCGCTCGCCCGCGAGCTCGGCGCCACCGACGTCGTCGCGGAGCGCGGCGACGAGGGCGTGGCGCACGTCAAGGACCTCACCGACGGGCTCGGCGCGCACGGCGTCGTCGAGGCGGTGGGCACGCAGGAGTCGATGATGCAGGCGATCCGCTCAACCCGTCCGGGCGGCTACGTCGGCTACGTCGGGGTCTCCCACGGCGTGAGCCTGCCGGGCGGCGAGCTCTTCTTCTCGGGGGTGCACCTGCACGGCGGGCCGGCGCCCGTGCGCCGCTTCCTGCCCGACCTGATCGACCGGATCTGGCAGCGGGAGATCGACCCCGGGCGGGTCTTCGACCTCACCGTCCCGCTGGCCGACGCCGCCGAGGCCTACCGGGCGATGGACGAGCGTCGTGCGATCAAGGCCCTCCTGACCGTCTGAGCCCGCGCTACGGCGCCGCGCTGACCGGCGCGGGCGCGTCGGTCTGCGCCTGGGCCATGGTGCGCCGGCCGGACGGGAGGCCGACGGCCGCGGCGACGACGAGCAGGAGCGCGACGCCCGCCCCGACGAGCAGCGACTCGATCCGGTAGCGGTCGGCCAGCGGCCCGAGGACGGCCATGCCGATCGGCATCGCGACCGCCATGACGATCCCGACGAACCCGAAGACCCGGCCCTGCCGATCGGGCGCGACGCGCTCCTGGAGCGCCGTCATCGAGGGCGTGGAGAAGAACGGCACGCCGAGGCCGATGAGGAACATGAAGGCGAAGAACACCCAGAGGTTCGTGGACAGCCCGAGCCCGACGGTGAACAGGCCGAAGAGCGCGGCGGTCCCGACGACCATCGCGATCCGGTTCTTCAGCCCGCCCCACGCCGCGATCACGATCCCGCCGAGGACCATGCCCACGCTGAAGGCCAGCTCGTTGACCGTGAGCTTCCAGACCTCCTCGCCGAAGGTCCGCACGATCATCAGCGGCGTGAGGAACGAGGGCGCCACGATGAGCAGGAAGACGATGCCCCACAGCGCGAGCACCCAGCGCACGAACCGGTCGCCCGCGACGTAGCGCACGCCGCCGACCAGGTCCGCGAGGTAGCCCCGCACGCCGGCGGTCTGGTCCGTCCGCACGAGCCGCGCCACCGGGACGAGGGCCAGCAGCCCGATGCCGATCAGCGCCGTGACGACGTCGACGAAGAAGATCGCCTCGATCGACGCCGACGCGTACAGGGCGGCCGCGACCGCCGGCGCGACGAGCATCAGCGCCGACTGGATCGTCGTGTTGATCCCGTTGACGCGCATGAGCTTGTCCGTGGGCACGATCTGCGGGAGGAGGGCGGAGACCGCCGGCGTCTGGATCCCCGCGCCCGCCGAGCGGATCGCCGCCACCAGGTACAGGAGCCACAGGTCGCGGTAGCCGGAGAGCATCACCAGCGCGAGCACGAGCGTGCTGGCCGCGATCGTCGCGTCGGCGCCGATGATCAGGAGCTTGCGGTCGAGCCGGTCCGCCCAGACGCCGCCGAAGATCGACACCACCGCCTGCGGCAGGAAGCCGACGACGGCGTAGACGGCCATCACCGTGCCGGACCGCGTCTCCAGCGTCAGGTGCCAGAGGATCGCGTACTGCACGAGCATGGAGCCCAGCAGGGACGACGTCTGCCCGGTGAGGAAGATCGCGAGCCGGCGACGCCAGTGCGGCAGGTCGGCCTCGGTGAGCGGCGTCTGGACGAGGGCGGCGTCGGCGTCGGGAGCCTTCGACGCCTCGGGCGCCGGGCTCGGCGGGTCGGACGTCGCGGACATGACGGCACCTCTCGGGACGCGGGCGTGTGGTGGGTGGACCGGTGGCGCGCCGAGAACCGTCCGGCCCGCCGGCCCGCCAGCCTGGCCCGCCCGACGCCGGTGGCGCCACCCGTTTCGGTGGTTCCTCGCGGCGTGGGCCGCGCCGCACGCGGCGTCAGCCCCGGTGGGCGCCCCAGCCGTGCCAGCGGTCGACCGTCAGCCAGCAGCTCCACCGCTCGCCGCTCGGGTCCTGGTAGGCGCTGCCCGTGTAGTGACGCGAGATGCGGTCGATGTCGGTCCGGTCCGGGTCCGGCCGGAGGTCCGCGACGGTGCCCAGCAACGTGACGTGGGTGTACCAGTCGGCGCCGTCGAGCACGGTGAGGGAGACCCGGGGGTCGCGCCGCAGGTGCCCGAGACGAACGCGCGAGGCGTCGAGGTTCAGCAGGGCGCGACCGTCCTCCCAGAGGTACCACGTGGCCGCGGTGACCGGGGAGCCGTCACGGCGCAGGGTGGCCATCACCGCCGGGTTGGGCTTCTGCAGCATCGCGACGGCGTCGGCGGGCAGTGGCGGCGTGGGCACGGTGACCTCCTCGGATCGGCGGCCACCAGTATGCGCACGGGCGCACCGGGACCGCCCGGCGCGCAGGGGCGACAGGCCCTACTCTTCCGGGACACCACGGGCGCGCGCCCGTGACGGACCCTGGCAGGAGGGGCGTCGTGGCGGTACTGACCAACGACCGGCTCGAGGTCGGCTCCGACCGACGCGCACTGGACGCCGTCGTGCGGACGGTCACCGCCTCGTTCCTCGTCTCGGGCGGAGGGCTCGCCGCCGTCCTCGGCCTTCTCGCTGCGCTCGCCCTCACGTCGGCGGAGCCGGGCAGGTCGCTCGTCGTCGGCGCCGTGTTCGGGCTCGCGTGCTTCGGCCTCGGCGCCCTCGCGTTCGCCGCGACCGGAGGAGTGCGCGCCCGGCGCGACGTGGGCACGGTCCTCGTGGCCGACGCCGCCGGCCTCTGGATGGCCGTGCCTGGCAGCGACGCCGGCCACGTGTACCTCCCCTGGTCGGCGGTCGCGCCGCTGCGCGAGACGGCGAAGGGGACGCACTCCGTCTTCGCGGTCTCGGTGCTCCCGCACGTCCGTCCCGACCACCCGGGGGCCGTCGGCCTCGACGACCCCCGCATCTGGAAGCAGCTGCGGCGCACCGGCCTCCAGGTCGGGACGAAGGGGCTCGACGTGCCGCGGGACACGCTGCGGCGCGGGCTGCACCACTTCTTCGCGGGCGCCGGCGTCCCGGTCTAGGGGCGAGCGGCCCTCGCGTGCGGCACCGGTGACCGTGCCGCCGGGGCTCAGTCCGCAGCCGGTTCCCCCGGCGCCGCCGGCACGACCGGCAGCACGAGGCGTGACGGGTGGGCGGCGTCGTGGTGCACCTCCTGGTGCGCGACGCGGAGGTCCGACGGCGGCGCGACCGCGGCGCCCGTGCCGGGGTTCACGTCGAAGCGCGGGAAGCTCGAGCTCGCGACGTCGACGCGCAGGCGGTGTCCCGCGGCGAAGGTCTGCGCGGTCGCGCCGAGCTCGACGCTCACCTCGCGGACCTCCCCCGGCGGCACCAGTCCGCCGAGCACCTCCCGCACCCGCGCCACGCCCTCCAGCACGCCGAGGGCGGTCCCGTCGGGGTGCACGTCCACCAGGGAGACGACCCAGTCGGTGTCCGCCGCGTCCGTCGCCGCGACGAGGTGCACCACCACGTCCCCGATGACGGTGACGTCCTCAGCGAGCGGCTCGGACGTGAAGGTCAGCACGTCGGGCCGCTCGGCCAGCCGGCGCCGGTCCCACGGTCCGGCGCCGCGGGCGGCATCGCCCTGCTCGAACAGGTTCCGGCCGCCGACCGTCGGCACCGGGTCGTGCGGGTCGTGGCGGAACGCCGACGGGGCCTTCTGCCCCTCGACCGCGTCGGGCACCAGCCCGCCGTCGGGCGCGAGGTGCCACGTGACCGGCTCGGCCTCGCGGGGCGGCCAGGCGTCGAGGTCGCGCCACACGTCGGCGCCCATGACGAAGACGCGCACCCGCGGCGCGTCGTGCACCGTGACGCCGTCGTGCGCGGCGGTCGCGTGGGCGACGAGGAAGTCCACGGCCTCCGCGCCGAGCCGCTCCGCGCCGCGGGCGGCGGCGGGGCCGTGGTCCACCTCGCCGATCGCGCGCCACGGTGCCCCGTGCGCCCACGGCCCGACGACGAGCCGCGACGCCGGGTGCGTGGACGTGCCGAACTGGCGCAGGGTCAGGTCGCAGAAGATGTCGTGCCAGCCGGCGACGAACAGGGTCGGCACCGGCGGCCGGGGCGGCAGGGCGCGCTCGCGCCACCACGGGTCGCTCGCCGGGTGCGTCACCCAGTCCCGCCACGCCGGGAACCGGCGCGCGAGCGGCGCGAGGTCCGCGAGCGGGGCGCGGCGCGCGG
>NZ_JACEXH010000053.1:0-19084 GCF_014525465.1 Actinotalea sp. JY-7885
GCCGGTGCGCGGTGGTGCCGGGCTCGCGGGCTCGCCGCTGCGCGCGGCCGTGTCGCGGAGCGCGCCCACCCCGAGGCCCGGGGCCCCCAGCGCGCGGCCGGTGAGGTCCGTCATGACCGCTCCTTCGTCGACGTCGGTGTCCACCTCGACATCGGCGCGCCGCGGGCCGGGCTTGACCACCCGGACGGGTGGTTCGCCGCGCCCCCTCGACCCCGGCGGCTCAGCCGGCGTCGTGCTCGCGCAGGTCCGCGAGCTCGGCGAAGACGTCGCGCAGCGCGGGGTAGAGACGGGACTGCGCGGCGAACAGCCGTGCGTAGACGTCGGCGGTGCGGGGGTCGGGCACGACGTCGTGGCCGTCCGGGAGGTGGACGTCGGGCGCGCCGCCCGCCAGGTGGCCGCGGGCCAGCGCCGCCGCGCCGGCCGCGCTGATCTCGCCGGCCGAGCAGACGCGCACCGTGCGCCCCGTGACGTCGGCGACCACCTGGACCCACAGCGGGCTCCGGGCGCCGCCGCCGACGGCGCGGACGACGTCGACCCGGTGCCCGGTCGCCGCCTCGAGGCGGTCGAGGTGCAGGCGCAGCTCGAACGCGACGCCCTCGAGGATCGACCGGTACAGGTGCGCGGGGGTGTGACGCCCGTGCCACCCGACGACCGCGCCGCGCGCGAGCGGGTCCCAGTGGGGCGTCTGGGCGGCGTTCCAGTAGGGGAGCGTCAGCAACCCCTCCGCGCCGGGCGGCAGGGCGGCGGCCGCGGCCTCGAGCGCGTCGCCGGGGGTCCCGCCGCCGAACTGCTCGCGGCACCACGAGGCGACGTAGGCGGCCGCGTTGAGCACCGTCTCGAGGGTCCACGTCCCCGGCACCATCCCGGCCAGGGTCCGGAACGCCGGGTCCCACCGGTACTCGGGCGAGGTGACCCCCAGCACCATGGAGGTGCCCAGGTTGAGGTAGGCGACGCCGTCCTGCGCCGCCCCCAGCGCCAGGCCGGCGGCCTGACCGTCACCGAGCCCGGCCACGAGCGGGAGGGGACCGGGCAGGCCCAGCTCGCCGGCCGCCCCCGCGGTGAGCAGACCCAGCACCTCGCCGTCGGGGACCAGCTCGGGGAGCTGGGCGGCGCGCACGCCGGCCAGCGCCAGCAGCTCCGGCGACCACTCGTGCGTGCGCAGGTCGAGCAGCCCGAGCGTGTCGGCCGACGCCGCGCTCGTCGCCCACCGGCCCGTGAGCTGCAGGCACAGGTAGGCCTGGACGTCGCCGACGCGCGCGGCGTCGCGCAGGACGGCCGGCTCGTGCCGGCTCAGCCAGGCGAGCTTGTAGATCGCGGGGGTGGTGTCCGGCGGCTTGCCCGACACGTCGTGGACACGGTCCGTGCCCAGCGCGGCGATCTCGGCGTGCGCGCGTGCGTCGAGCCAGAGGATCGCGGGCCGCAGGGCGGCACCCGTCTCGTCCAGGCACGCGAACGACTCGCGCTGGTGCGTCACGCACACGGCTCCGACGGCGGCCGGGTCGGGGAGCGCCGCGATCGCCTCCCGCGCGGCGTCGCGCGTGGCGTCCCACCACCGGGCCGGGTCCTGCTCGTGCCATCCCGGGCGAGGGCTGCTCGTGGTGATCGGACGGGAGGCGCTCGCGACCACCCGCCCGTCGGCGTCCTCCACGACGGCCTTGGCGGCGGTGGTCGAGCAGTCGACCGCCAGGACGAGCGTCATCGGCCCGGCGCGACGACGACCTTGAGGCCCTCGCGCGCGTGCGCCGCCCGGAACGCGTCGGCGGCGCGCCCGAGCGGGTAGGTGTCGCTCACGAGCGAGGCGACGTCGACCCGGCCGGACGTCACGAGCGCGATCGTCCGCGGGTACATCTCCTTCATGCGGCGCGACAGCTTCAGCGTCAGTCCCTTGCGGCGCGCGGCCGACGCCGGGAAGCAGGTCGAGTCCGCGTCGGGGATGCCCGCCAGCACGACCGTCGCCCCCGGGCCTGCGGCGTGCACGGCGAGCGCCACGGCGTCGTCGTTGCCCGCGATCTCGAGCACGACGTCGCCCCCGCGTCCGGCGGTGGCGTCGGCGAGCGCATCGAGGACTCCCGGGTGCGAGGGGTCCAGGACGACGTCGGCGCCCAGGCGCGCCGCCGCCTCGCGACGGTGCGCGAGCGGCTCGACGGCGACGACCCGCTCGGCGCCGGCCAGCCGCGCCAGCTGCAGGGCGCACAGCCCGATCGGTCCGCACCCCACGACGACCACCGTCGCGCCCAGCCGCGCCCCGCCGAGGTCGACGGCGTGCAGGGCGACCCCCAGGGGCTCGAGCATCGCCGCGTCGGCGTCGCTGAGCTCGTCGGGGACGGTGTGCAGCAGCTCGGTGGGCCACGCCATGAGCTCACGCAGCCCGCCGTCGTTGCGCCCGTGCCCGGCGAAGCGGACGGTGGGGCACAGGTTCCGGTTCCCGGCCAGGCACTGCTCGCAGCGCCCGCACGGGTCCGCGGGGTCCAGCGCGACGCGACGCCCGTGGTGCGGGCCGCCCTCGACGACGCCGGCGAGCTCGTGCCCGAGCACGAGCGGCTCCGACAGGGTGGCGTCGCCGATGCCGCCGTCGGCGAACCAGTGCAGGTCCGAGCCGCACAGCCCGACGGCGGTGACCCGCACGAGGCTCTCGCCCTCGCCCGGCACCGGCTCGTCGACCTCGTCGATCCGCAGGTCGCCGACGCCGTGCAGACGTGCTGCCCTCATCCTGGGTCCTCTCGTGTGGTCGACCCTCGTGCGCCTGGAGCCTACCGACCCAGGGGCGCGCGCTCACCGGGGTGCGCGGCAACACTGCCCGGTGGACGCGGCCTCGGCGGCGGCGGCTCGGCACGTCAGCCGGGCGTCAGGCCGGCACGGTCGACCAGGGTCGCGAGCTGCACCCGGTTCTCGAGCCCGAGCTTGGTCATCGCGCGGTTGAGGTGGGTCTTGACCGTGGCCTCGCTGCAGAACGTCCGTGCGGCGATGGCGGCGTTGGACAGGCCGGCGGCCGCCGCCGTGGCGATCTCCTGCTCGCGGTCGGTGAGGGCGCCTAGCCGGGCAAGCGCCTCGGACCGGCGACGAGCGCCGACGTCGGCCGTCACGTGGTCGACGACGGCGCGCGAGGCGCGGTCCGAGAGCCGGCTGCCGCCCGCCGCCACCACGCGCACGGCGTCAGCGATCTGCTCGGGTGCCGAGTCCTTGGCGAGGTAGCCGCGCGCCCCGGCGTGCACCGCGGCCAGCACGACGTCCTGGGCGTCGAAGGACGTCAGCGCGATGACCGCCGGCGGCTCCGGAAGCCGCTGCAGCGCCGCGGTCGCCTCGACCCCGGACATCCGCGCCATGCGCAGGTCCATGAGCACGACGTCCGGGTGGTGCGCCTGCACCGCAGCCACGACCTCGTCGCCGTCCGCCGCCTGCCCGACGACCGCGAGGTCCTGCTGCTCGAGGATCGTCTGCAGGAGCGTGCGCACGAGCGGGTCGTCTTCGACGAGCAGCACCCTGATCACGCCTGGATCGTAGGGTCCGCCTCCGACACGGGCGCGGCCGACGGCCAGGGCAGGTGCGCCGTGACGACCCAGGCGTCGCCCTGCGGGCCGGCCTCGACCGTGCCCCCCACGGTCGAGGCGCGCTCGCGCATGCCCACCAGGCCGGTGCCGGATCCGGGTGCCTGGGACGGTGCCTGGCCCGGGCTCATGCCGTTGCGCACCCGGACGTGGACGCCGTCACCCGGCGCCGCCCGCAGGTCGAGGTCCACGCGTGCGTGCGGCGCGTGCTTGAGCGCGTTGGTCAGGCTCTCCTGGACGATCCGGTAGACCGCGCGGGTCAGCGCGGCCGGCGCCCGCACGCCGTCCGTGACGAAGACCGTCGCGGCGATGTCGGCTCCGCCGTCGCGCGCCGAGGCGACCAGGTCGGCGAGGTCGGCCAGCGAGCGCCCGGGCATCGGGCCTGCCGTGAGCGGCACCTGGGCGTCGCGCAGGACCGCGATGAGGTCGCGCATCTCCTCCAGGGCCTGGTGTGCCGAGGAGCGCATCGACCGGGCCGCGTCCTGGACCTGCTCGCCGTCGGCGGTGAGCTCGAGAGCGGAGGCGCGCAAGGAGACGATCGAGAGGTGGTGGGCCACGGTGTCGTGCAGCTCGCGGGCGATGAGGTCCCGCTCGTCCTGGCGGGTCAGCTCGGTGGTGAGCTCCGCGCGCAGCTCCTGCACGGCGTGCGCCTGCTCCCGCTCCGCCCGGACCGCCGTGGTCGCGACGTGCCGCGAGCGGCGCACCAGCCCCGTGCCCACCGAGACGGCGAGGAGCAGGAGGCCCAGGACCGCGTAGCCGCTACCGGGCAAGGTCTGCACCTGGCCCGTCACGGGGTCGGCGGCCGAGAAGACGGCGTCGTGCGGCCGACGGGCCGCGTCGCGTGCGAGCGCCACGGCGGTCGCGGCGGCGGCGAGCGCGCCGCACCACCAGGCGGCGCGCGCCGACCGGAACGCGATCACCCGCGGGAGGACGACGAGCACGGCCAGGGCGTCGAGCGGCAGGAGGACGGCGGCGGCGCCGGTCACCACGGTCACCGCCACGGGGTGGCGTCGGCGCAGCGGGAGGCTCGCGCACGCCAGCACGCCGCCGAGCCACGCGAGGACGAGCAGCCCTTGCGGCGGCGCGCCCGCCCTGCCGTCGGCGTGCTGCGACGCGAACGCGACGGCGCCGGTCATCGAGAACACGCACACCAGCACGAGCGCGGCGTCCCCGACGCGGCGCAGCAGCAGGCGGTGACCGGTGAGCCGGCCCGGGGCCGGCACCGTCGCGGCTGCCGCCGGGATGCGGTGCGAGGGTGCTCGCCCGAGCAGCGCGCGCGGCCGGGCCGTCGTCGGTACCGCCGGTGGGGGACTGGCCATGGTCGGGACGGTAGGCCGCACCACCGACACGCCGCGTCCATCGAAGGGCCAGCCGGTGCGAGCCGGTCGGACGACGTGCCGGCCCCGTGGCCCCGGGGACAGTCGGTGCCGGCGCCCGGGACCGTGGCGCCGAGCCGACGCCCGAGATCGTCCCGACCAGGAGGCCCCCATGTCCGAGCCCCAGCACCCGTTCCCGCACCCGCCGCAGCCGGGCGCCGCGCAGCCGCCCCAGGGACCGCACGGGGGCCAGCCCTATGGTGTGCCGGGCGAGCCCCACGCGGCGCCTGGCCACTCCTACGTGGCGCCCGGGCAGCAGTCCCCGGCGCCGGGCGAGCGTCGCAGCTGGTTCGCCCGGCACAAGGTGCTCAGCACGCTCGGCGTCCTCGTCGTCCTGGGGATCGGAGCGTCAGCCCTCGGTGGGGGTGACGGCGACGCCCCGGCGGGTGCAGCCCCGACGCAGCCCGCGGACGCGCCGCTCGCGGAGGACGTCCAGGACGCGCAGGACGAGGCCACGCAGGACGAGGCCACGCAGGACGAGGCCGCCGCCGAGGCGCTCCCGGGCGTCGGCGCGACGGTCGCGGACGGGAAGTTCGAGTTCGTCGTCACCCAGGTCGAGGTGGGGGTGACGCGGGTCGGGGACGACATGTTCGGCCAGGAGGCTCAGGGCCAGTTCGTGCTCGTCCACCTCACGGTGACGAACATCGGCGACCAGGCGCAGTACTTCGACGGGTCGTCCCAGAAGGCGCTCGACGCCCAGGGGCGGACGTTCTCGGCCGACACCGGAGCGGCCATCTACCTCGGTGACGCCAACAGCTTCCTCAACCAGATCAACCCCGGGAACCAGGTCCAGGGCCTCGTGGTGTTCGACGTGCCGGTGGACGCCACCCTGACCCAGCTGGAGCTGCACGACTCCCCGTTCTCGGGCGGGGTCACGGTCGCCCTCGCGTGACCGGTGGTCACCGGCGGTCGCTCCCCGGGGCGAGCGGTCGCCGGTGGCCGCGAAGCCGTCGCTCAGCTCGCGTCCCGGCGCAGCTCCTCGCCGAGCCGGCGCAGGTCCCCGTCGAGCGTGTCGAACGCGCTCCGCACGTCGTCGGACACCTCCTCGCGCGCGTCCGCGATCTCATCCGTCGCGTCGTCGACCGCGTCCAGGGCCGCGTCGCGCACGGACCGGTCCGTGCTCTCCCGCGCGGACTCCGCGCGGTCGAGCGCCGCCTGGGCCTCGTCGAGCGCCTCCTCCGCCTCCCGGCGCACCTCGGTCCCGGCGTCCTGGACGCTCGCGCGCAGGTCGTCGATCTGGGTCTGCAGGTCGTCGAGGTCGACCGCCTCGGCGCTCTCGCTGCCGCCGGACTCATCGCCGCCGCTGCTGCCCCCGCCGTCCTCCGACGCGGAGCTCGTGGCGGCCGGGCGGTCGTCGTCCGGGTCGTCGTCCGGGTCGTCGGCGGCGCAGCCGGTGAGCGCCAGCGCTCCGGCGAGCGAGAGTGCGGCGACGGTCCTGCGCATGAGTGCCCCCTACGGCTCGTGCTGGTCCGTCCAGTCTCCGCCGCACCGCCTCACCCTGCGCGGCGAGCCGACGACAACAGGCAGGCCCCGGCACGGCCACACCAGGCGCCTCCTCGAGACGGTTGGGGCGTGGGAGCATCCTGCGCAGGGGGTGGCTGGTGGACACTTCGGGTGGCGCGGTTCGAGCCGCAGCTGTGCATCGCGGGGAAGCGAGGGCGCAGCGTCCTGGGGCTCGGGCGACGGGCGCCCTGGACGGTCCCCGTCGGCAGCTCCCAGGCGGCGTCGTCGCCGAGAGGCAGGGCTCAGGCCGCCCGCAAGAGCACGTCCACGCGGACGGGCGGTTCACGTCGGCAGTGATCATGGACGACCCCCACGTCGTCGCGCCCACGATGGACGTGCGGTGACGCAGCGCGCGACGGTGTCGGTCCCCGGCGTGGTGCTGCGGGCCGTCCTGGTCCTCGCGGTGGCCACCGGATGTTCCAGGGAGTCGCAGGTCGGGACGCAGTCCGATGAGATCCGCGAGCACGTGTTCACCACGGGCCGGCAGGCCGCGGCGCACATGGAGCGTGAGTACGCCGAGCTCGGTGTGAGCGTCGTGCACTTCCCCGAGCAGGACCGGTGGACGGACTGCGGGGAGGACCTCGCTGCGGACACCGAGGTCCCGGACGCGATCCAGTGGCTCACGACGTGGCAGTTCACGTTCGACACGCGCCGGGAGACGGCCTCTCTGATCGACGAGATCGGTGCGGTGTACGTCGCGGACGGCTGGGAACAGGGCGAGGACTCGGGCTCCGGGACCGGCCGATTGGTCACCTTCCGCCGGGACGGGTACGTGATGCTGTGGGGAGGGGACAGGGCGGTCGACCCGGACCGCGCGACCTTGTTGGGCCTGACCGTCGCAGGGCCGTGCGCGCCTGCTCCGCAGGACATCCGCGAGTGGACACCCGAGCCCGAGCCCGCACCTTGAGCAAGCCTGAGCAACGACGTCAAGGCTGCAGGCGCCGCGCAGGCAGTAGCCGTTCTCGCGACGGCTGCATTGAGCTCGGCTACCCTCACGCGATATGTCAGCAGTGACCCGAGATGTCGTCCGCGCCCTGGCTTCAGGCCTGGTCATCGGCCTGATCATCGTCGGCGTCTCCCACCTCCAGCACCGGGTCACGCCGCAGGTCGTGTGGTGCGCCGCCGCGGTGGCTGTGGCCGCAGCCGTCGTCAACTTCGTGCGGGCGCGCAGAAAGGCCACCAGTGAGCTGGAAGGCTCTGATCGGGGACATCGCCCTGGCGAGAATGCGCCGGGACGCTGAGGTCCCCGAGATCTACCCGCTGACGATCCCGCACGTCGCGGCGAGCGACCAGCAGCTGGCGGCAGCCGAGGAGCGCCTGGGCCACGCCCTCGACCCGCTCCATCGACAGCTGCTCACGTTCGCCAACGGACGGTCGCAGATGTTCGTCCACACCGACCTGCACTCAGCCGGCGAGCTCGGCGGTCGGGGAATCTGGTCCCTGCTCGGTGGCACCGGCACCAACGAGACGAAGATGCCCGGCCAGTACGACCGGGCGATGACGTTCGTCGAGGCGGCCGAACCGCGCGGAAGCCTGGCGGTCATCACCTACCTCGGCGGCCCCATGCCGCAGAGCATCACCGCCGACGCGCCCCACTCGCACTACGCACTCGACCAGGCCGGAGCGCTGCGGGACTTCGTCGCTGGCGTCGAACGGCCCGAGGGTGTCCCGCTCACGGTCGTCGGTCACTCCTACGGCGGGTCGGTCGTCGGTGCGGCCGAAGCTGCGGGGATGGTCGCCGACCGCATCCTGCACGTGGAGTCCGCTGGCGCGGGGCCGAACGTGTTCAATGTGCAGGACAATGCCGACCCGTCGACCCCGCGGTACTCCATGACGGCGCCAGGGGACGCGATCGGCGCCACCCAGGGCCTGCAGGCCGGTCCGTTCGGTCACGGCGCCGACCCCGACCTGCTCGACGGTGTCGTGCGCCTGGAGACCGGCCGCATCGACGCGGACGACCCGAACAGCGGCATCGTGCAGGGCTTGGCCTCCCACAGTGCGGTGTTCAACCGCGGGACGACAGCGTGGGAGAACGTCCTGGCGGTGATGACCGGTGGCGAGGCGACGATGTACACCGAGCCCGACATGCACATGTCCGCCGGCAGGCACCCGGTGGCCGTGCCGCACTACCCGATGTCCGACCCGGACTTCGTACCGCCGACGGTGCAGGTCCAGTGATGCATCGAGCGGGCGCGCGCTTGGCAGCGGGGATAAGCGCGCTGCTCCTGGCGGCGCTGACGGGCTGCGGCCCCGGAGAGGCGGAGATCGTGACCCAGTCCGACGACACCCGCGACGTCGTGTTCTCCACCGCGGCCGAGGTCGCAGCGAGCATCGAGCGCGACTACGCCGACGCTGGCGTGTCGGTCGTGCACTTCCCGGACGTCGAGGACCGGTGGTCGCAGTGCTCCGACGACCTCGTCGCCGACACCGAGGTCCCGACCGCCATCCAGTGGTCCTCGCACTGGTGGTTCGACTTCGACCCTCGCCGCGAGACCGCGTCGCTGATCGAGGAGGTCGCTGCGCCGTACGTCGCCGACGGGTGGGAGCCGGGCCGCGAGCTGCTCTCCGACGGAGGAGGTCGGTCCGTCGCCTTCCACAAGAACGGGTACGTGATGCGGTTGGGTGGGATGCTCGAAGCCGACCCCGACCGGGTGTCCTCCTTCGGCCTGACCGTTACAGGGCCGTGCATCCCCGCGCCGCAGGACATCCGCGAGTGGACCGCCGCGGGCACGCCGGCGCCGTGACCGCTTGGCCGACCGCTTGAACATGTCGCATCGTCGACCCCGCCACCCGCACGCGCCGACGGGGCGCCACCGCCCGCGCACCGTGGTAGGCGAAGCGTCCCGTGTCCGTCTGGATCCCTCGCCATTCGCGTGTCTGCTCAGCCCTGGTGTTCGGTGGCGCTGGCCGGACCCGCTTGCGACGGAGGGGGACTGCCTTGCCCGACTGCACTGATGCGGACCGGCAGGGATACCGCCAAGCCGCCGTACCGGCCCCGGGAGGTGCGAACCAGAAGCATCGTGTCCGGCAACGATGTCGGCCGTTGAGTCCGGAAGCGCCGGCAGGATGGCGGTCGTCGGGTCGCGCCAGGTCAGGTCAGGAACGCCGGAAGGTCGTGGCCGCCGTGGATGAGGCAGCGGTCCAGGCCGTGGTTGAACGCCTCGCAGGACGTCTCCGGGACGTACACGCAGTGGTGGCACGCGCCGGGGCTGGTGCCGCGGGTCCGAGGCCCCCGTCTGTGCGCCGAGCGACGCTGAAGGCCTGGGCGATGTGGCCCACGGTCCAGAACGGGGAGGTCAGGTCGTGCTCGTCGGAGCACGTTGTGGTTGTCATGACGAGACCGGTCCGGGACCAGCCTGTCGCGTCAATCACCGCACGCACGAGGCCCCCGGTGCGGCAGCATCCCCGTGCGGGGGAGTGCCGGACCGGGGGCCCGTATGGGACGACCTCATGGGCGAGCGTCCCGTCGACGCGAGGCGCGCCGCTGTTCGTGCAGGTCAGCGGACTGCGGCCGCCGCATGACGGCCCGCAGCTCAGACGTCGAAGTACAGCTCGAACTCGTGCGGGTGCGGACGCTGGCGGATCGGGTCGATCTCGTGCGTGCGCTTGTAGTCGATCCACGTCTCGATGAGGTCGGGCGTGAAGACGTTGCCCTCGGTCAGGAAGTCGTGGTCGGCCTCGAGCGCGTCGAGCGCCTCCTCGAGCGAGGCGGGGAGCTGCTCGATCTGGGAGTGCTCCTCGGGCGGCAGCTCGTAGAGGTCCTTGTCGACCGGCTCCGGCGGCTCGATCTTGTTCTTGATGCCGTCGAGGCCCGCCATGAGCATGGCGGCGAACGCGAGGTACGGGTTCGACGACGGGTCGGGCACGCGGAACTCGATGCGCTTGGCCTTGGGGTTCGACCCCGTGACCGGGATGCGCACGCACGCGGAGCGGTTGCGTGCGGAGTAGACGAGGTTGACCGGTGCCTCGAAGCCGGGCACCAGGCGGTGGTAGCTGTTGACCGTGGGGTTGGTCAGCGCCACCAGGGCGGGCGCGTGCTTGAGCAGGCCGCCGATGTACCAGCGCGCCATGTCGGACAGGCCGCCGTAGCCCTTCTCGTCGTAGAAGAGCGGCTCGCCGTTCTTCCACAGCGACTGGTGGCAGTGCATGCCCGAGCCGTTGTCCCCGTAGAGCGGCTTCGGCATGAACGTCACGGTCCGGCCGTTGCGGTGCACGACGTTCTTGACGACGTACTTGAAGAGCATCACCTTGTCCGCCGACGCCGCGAGGGAGTCGAAGCGGTAGTTGATCTCCGCCTGGCCGGCGGTGCCGACCTCGTGGTGCGACCGCTCGACCTGCAGGCCCAGCTTGTCGAGCTCGAGGCAGATCTCGTCGCGCAGGTCGGCGAAGTGGTCGACGGGGGAGACGGGGAAGTAGCCGCCCTTGTAGGGGGTCTTGTGGCCGAGGTTCCCGCCGTCCTCCTTGCGGCCGGTGTTCCACGCCGCCTCGATGGAGTCGATGTGGTAGTAGCTCTCGGACTGGCTCGTGTGGAACCGGATGTCGTCGAAGATGTAGAACTCCGCCTCGGGGGCGAAGAACGCGGTGTCGGCGATGCCCGTGGACCGCAGGTAGGCCTCGGCCTTCGCGGCGACCTGGCGCGGGTCGCGGCTGTACGGCTCGTCCGTGTACGGGTCGACGATCGACATGTTGACGTTCAGCGTCTTCTCGACGCGGAACGGGTCGAGGTACGCCGTCGAGATGTCGGCGAGCAGCTTCATGTCCGACTCGTGGATGGCCTGGAAGCCGCGGATCGAGGAGCCGTCGAACATCTGGCCCTCGGTGAAGAACGCCGTGTCGACCGTCGAGGCCGGGACGTTGAAGTGCTGCATCACGCCAGGCAGGTCGCAGAAGCGGACGTCGACGAACTTGACGTCCTCCTCCTTGATGAAGGCAATGACCTCATCGGCCGAACTGAACATCCGGTGCTCTCCTTGGTCTCGCGCCTCGCGCGATCGGACGTCACGGGGGTACGTGCTCGTGGCGTGCTGCGGGTCGAACGTCGGTCCCGACCGTAGACCGGGGCGGTTTCCCCTCGGTGTACCACGTGTTTCCGCCGCGTTACCTGGGAGGCGGGTCGCGGCCCCGGACGCCGCGAGCCGCGCCGGGAGCGGGACCGCGTGCCCGAGCGCCTGTCCTACGCTCGTAGCGTGGCACCACGACGGGAAGACCTCGGTTCCTGGCTCGAGGGTACGCCGGGCAGCCCGGCGTCCGACGGCGGGTCGCGGCTCGGCCTCCCGGCCGAGGGCCCGGGCTCGCAGGCGTCCGTCCTGCGCCGCCTCGTCGGCCTGTGCATCGACTGGGGCGTCGCGCTCGCGGTCGCGGCCCTGCTCTTCCCGGACCCGTCGAGCGAGCTGCCGGGGATCCTGGCGGCGGACTCCACGGCCACGCTCGCGGTCTTCGCGGTCTCGATGATCCTGCTCGTGGCGACGCTCGGCTCGACGATCGGCCACCGGGTCGCCGGGCTGCGGGTCGTGCGCCTGGCCGACGTGCGGACCGGCACGCAGCGCGCTGCTCTCGCCGGCCCGGGCCTCGTGCCGGCGCTCGTGCGCACGGTGCTGCTGTGCCTGGTCATCCCCGCCGTGATCTGGGACGGCGACGGTCGCGGCATGCACGACGTCGCCGCGGGCACGGTCATCGTCCGCCGCTGACGTCGGGCGCTCAGGCGGGGGAGCGCCACACCAGCGTGTACCGCCAGTAGAGGCCGAGGCGCACCACCGCCCCGGGCAGCAGCTCACGCGCCGCCTCCCGCACCTCGCCGTAGGTGGTGGTCGCGTCGGCGAGCGGGACGTCGGCGTTCCAGCCGGCCCGGCGCGCGTGGGCCCACCGTGTCGCGACCATGCCGAGGGCGCCGACCGCCCAGTCGAGCGGCGCGGACGGGTTCGACAGGCCGACCACCACGAGCGCCCCACCGGGCGCCACGAGGCCGCGCAGCCGGGCGATCCCGTCGCGCAGCGGCAGGTGGTGCAGCGTGGCGACGCACGTGACGAGGTCGAACGGCCCGCCGAGGTCGGCGGTCATCGCGTCGCCGGTGACGTAGCGCAGCAGCGGCGAGTCGGCCTGGGCGCGCGCCCGGTCCACGACGACGGGGGAGGCGTCGACCCCCACGACCTCGCGCGTCGCGGCGCCCGCCAGCCGCCGCGTCAGCAGGCCCTCACCGCAGCCGACGTCGAGCACCCGGCCCCACGGCGGCGGCGCCGCCCGCGGGATGCGCCGGTGGTAGTGCGTGTTGTGGTTCCAGAACGGGTCGCGCGACGGCGCGGGCAGGGCGGTGATCGGCGTCGTCGTCACGCCGCCATCGAAGCAGCCGCGTCAAGGACCGGTCAGCGGCCGCGCATGCCCTTGCGGTCGGGGCGGGCGCGGTAGGGGTCGATGCCCTTGGGGACCGGCAGGCGCGGGCCGCCGAGGGCGCGCAGGCGCTTGGTGATCTCCGCGACCTCCTGCTTGGTCAGCGTCCCCTTGAGCTTCTGCACCGTCTTGGCGAGCTTGGGCAGCGGGACCTGGCCCTCGCCGTTGCCGGACTGGATCAGGATCACGGGCACGTTGGGCAGGATGCGCGTGATCTTGCGCTTCTCGGCCTCGAGGAGCTTGCTCTGGCGGCCGCCCGGGCCCTCGCCCACGAGGACGACACCGGCGCGGCCGATGCCCCGGAACACCAGGTCCTGGGTGCGCGGGTCCACGGCGGCGGGCTCCTCGGGGAAGTCCCAGCCCCGGCGGATGGTGCGCAGGGCCGACAGGCTCGCGCCCGGCTGCCCCTCGAGGCGCCGGTAGGCGGCCTTCTCGGCGCGGCGCGCGAGGATGAACATGCCCGCGAGCACGGCGAACGGCACGCCGACGACCAGCGCGTAGATCGGGTGACCCGTCACCTGGCCGAGCACGACCGCGATCGCCACCACGGCCGCGAAGGCGCCGAGGACCCACCACGTCACCGCCGGGTCCGCCTGGCGGGTCATCGTGTACGCCTGCCAGACCTGGTGGTACCAGCGGGTCTTCTTCACCTTGGGAGCCTTGGCCTCCGGGGAGGACTCGCTCGAGCGCTGACGGGCCATGGTCGCGAGTCTAGTGTCAGCGGGCGAGCAGGCTCGACGCCTCCTGGCGGGACGCGCGCTGCTCGGCGAGGTGCGCGAGCCCCGCGGGGATCGTGTCGCCGCGGCGGGTCATGGCCTGGGCCCACAGGCGCCCGGCCCGGTAGGAGGAGCGCACGAGCGGCCCGGACATGACGCCGGCGAAGCCGATCCGCTCCGCCTCGTCGGAGAGCGCGACGAACTCCTCCGGGCGCACCCACCGGTCGACGGGGTGGTGGCGCACGGACGGGCGCAGGTACTGCGTGATCGTGACCAGGTCGCAGCCCGCGTCGTGCAGGTCCTGCAGCGCGGCGGCCGCCTCCTCGTACGTCTCGCCCATGCCGAGGATGAGGTTGGACTTGGTGACCAGCCCGGCCGTGCGGGCCTGCGTGAGCACCGACAGCGACCGGTCGTAGCGGAAGCCGGGACGGATCTGCTTGAAGATCCGGGGCACCGTCTCGAGGTTGTGCGCGAGCACCTCGGGCCGGGAGGAGAAGACCTCGGCGAGCAGCTCGGGCACCGCGTTGAAGTCGGGGATCAGCAGCTCGACGCCCGTGCCGGGGTTGAGCGCGTGGATCTGGCGGACGGTCTCCGCGTAGAGCCAGGCGCCGCCGTCGGGCAGGTCGTCGCGGGCCACGCCCGTGACGGTCGAGTAGCGCAGGCCCATGGCCTGGACGGACTCGGCCACGCGGCGCGGCTCGTCGGCGTCGAAGTCAGCGGGCTTGCCCGTGTCGATCTGGCAGAAGTCGCACCGTCGCGTGCACTGGTCGCCGCCGATGAGGAACGTGGCCTCGCGGTCCTCCCAGCACTCGAAGATGTTGGGGCACCCCGCCTCCTCGCACACCGTGTGCAGGCCCTCGCGCTTCACCAGGCCCTTGAGCTCGGTGTACTCCGGGCCCATCGTCGCCCGGGTCCTGATCCACTCGGGCTTCTTCTCGATCGGCGTGGCAGCGTTGCGGGCCTCGACCCGCAGCATCCTGCGTCCCTCGGGTGCGATCGTCACGTGATCACCCTACGGCAGTCGTCCCACGACGTCCGGGGCGGGCGGACGTCACGGTGCCCAGCGCCCGCTCCAGGTGGCCCACGAGCAGCGGCGTCACCTCGGGGATCGTCACGCGGCGCCCGGTCTCGGCGCTCAGGGTGGTCACGTCGGCGTCGTCGATGCCGCACGGCACGATCCGCCCGAACGAGGCGAGGTCGGCGTCGCAGTTGAGCGCGAGCCCGTGCATCGTCACGCCGCGCGCCACGCGCACGCCGATCGCGGCCACCTTGCGGTCGCGCCGGCCCCGATCGTCGGCGGGGAACCAGACGCCGGACCGGCCGTCGACGCGCACCGCGGCCAGCCCGAGGTCCGCGCACGTGTCGATGACGGCCTGCTCGAGCGCCCGCACGTAGGCGACGACGTCGACCGGCTCGGCGAGCCGGACCACCGGGTAGGCGACGAGCTGGCCGGGCCCGTGCCAGGTGATGCGCCCGCCGCGGTCGACGTCGACCACCGGCGTGCCGTCGACGGGCCGGTCCCACGACGCGGTGCGCCGGCCGGCGGTGTAGACGCTCTCGTGCTCGACCAGCAGGAGCGTGTCGGGCGCCGCGCCGTCCGCGACCTCGGCGTGCACGGCGCGCTGGCGGTCCCACGCCTCGTGGTAGTCGACCAGGCGCCGGCCCAGGTCCAGGCTCACGACGTCCATGGAGCGACGCTACCCGGCGTCCGACGGCGCCGGCGGCGTCCGGCACGCGTCGTCGGACGTGCCGTCGGGTGCCTCGTCCGGGACCTCGCCCGGCGGCACGTCCCAGGCCCGGGGGTGCCCGGCCATCATCACGGCGAGGATCTCGCGCAGCTGCCCGACCTGCTCCGCGCTCAGGCCGCGGACGCTCAGCTCCTCGGCGAAGCGCGGGTCACCGGCCTCCTGCAGCGCGCGGAAGCCCTCCTCGGTCAGGGCGACGTCGTTGCGGCGGCGGTCGTTCGCGTGCGTGCGGCGCTCGATGTACCCGGTGCGGTCGAGGCGGGCGATGATCCGGCTCATCGTCTGCTCGGTGACCCCGGAGCCCGCGGCCAGCTCACGCTGGGACCGGGGGCCGGCGGCCAGCAGGAACAGCACCGGCAGGGAGGCGTGGTTGAGGTCCCACGCCGCCAGGTGGGCGTTCCAGTCGCGCTCGATGCGCCGCGCCACCGCGGAGATGAGGCGGCCGGTGGGCCACCGGTGGGTAGGGATCGGCTGCCCGGGGGCGGGTGCACCGTCGCCCCAGGCCTGCTGGGTGGCGGCGCTGCGGAGGTCCTCCGGTGCGCCGTCCACGGTCCGAGAGGTCACTGCCGACCCTTCTGGTTCAACCTACGGCGGTTCAACTTGTCGCCCAGGCTAGTCAGGTCAACAATACTCAGCATGCTGAGTAAAAGCGGCCGGTGGGCCGGAGTCGTCCGGGGGATCGGGATCCTCGCCGTCATCCTCGTCTGGTTGGGCGTGGCGGGCCTGGGCGGCATGTCCATCGGCAGCCTCTCGGACGTCCAGGAGAACGACGTCGCATCGTTCCTGCCGGAGGGGGCCGAGTCCACCGAGGCCGCCGCCGCCGCCGAGGGGTTCAGCGAGGAGGCCGTGCTGCCCGCGCTGGTCGTCGTGCGCGGGGACGGGGCGCTGACACCGGAGCAGCTGGCCGACGTCCAGGCGTTCGCCGAGGAGATCCCGGGGATCGAGCTCGAGGACGACACGACGATCGAGGACCTGCTCGTGGCGCCGCCGTTCGCCATCCCGTCGGAGGACGGCGAGGCCGCGCTGGTCACCGTCGTGCTCGACGCGGACGCGGCCAACGAGCAGATCGGCGAGGAGCGGGCCGTCAACCTCGTGGTCACCGAGCTGCGCGCCGCGGTCGACGAGACGCTCGAAGCCGACGGGCTCCAGGCGTGGGTCACCGGCCCCGCCGGTGCCATCGCCGACCTCGTCGCGGCCTTCGGCGGCATCGACGGGCTGCTCCTCGTCGTCGCCCTCGCCGTCGTCTTCGTCATCCTCGTCCTCGTCTACCGCTCGCCGTCCCTGCCGTTCACCGTCCTGTTCACGTCCCTGTTCGGCCTGTGCGCGGCCGCGCTCGTCGTCTACGAGCTCGCCGCCGCCGACGTGCTCGTCCTCAACGGTCAGAGCCAGGGGATCCTGTTCATCCTCGTGGTCGGCGCCGCCACGGACTACTCGCTCCTCCTGGTGGCGCGCTATCGCGAGGAGCTGCGTCGCATCGAGTCGCCGTTCACCGCGATGCGCCGCGCGATCCGCGGCTCCATCGAGCCGATCGCCGCGAGCGCGGGCACCGTGATCGCCGGCCTCCTGTGCCTGCTCCTGTCCGACCTGCGCTCCAACCAGAGCCTGGGCCCGGTGGCCGCCATCGGCATCGCGGCGGCGTTCCTGGCCTCGATGACGCTGCTGCCCGCCCTGCTGCTCCTGGCCGGTCGCCGCTCGCGCTTCATCTTCTGGCCGCGCGTCCCGCACGTGGAGGCGGACGCCGCGGACGGCGGCGCCGAGTCGCTCGAGCACCTCGAGGCACGCTCCGGCGTGTGGGGCCGGATCTCCGGCCTGATCGGCCGCCACCCGCGCCGCGTCTGGCTCACGACGGCTGTCGCGCTCGCGGTCGCGTGCCTGTGGGTGCCGACGTTCGAGGCGGAGGGCACCGGCGACACCGACGTCTTCCTCACCGAGGTCGAGTCCGTCGCGGGCGAGGAGTACCTGGCCGAGCACTTCGACGCCGGCCAGGTGCAGCCCGTCACCGTCGTGGTGGACGAGGCGGACCTCGACGCCGTCCTGGACGCGGTCGGCGACGTCGACGGCGTCGCCGCCGCGGCACCGGTCACCGAGGGCGGTGGCGGCGGACGTCCGGCCGACCCCTCCGCCCCGCCCGTGGTCGTCGACGGCCGCGTGCTCGTCGAGGTCGTCACCGAGGCGTCGTCCGAGAGCCAGGAGGCGACGCTCGTCGTCGAGGACATCCGCGAGGCCGCCCACGAGGCCTCGCCCGGGACGCTCGTCGGCGGTGCCGCCGCGGAGCGGCTGGACACGCAGGTGACGAGCGCGCGGGACCTGCGGGTCATCGTGCCGACGATCCTCGCGGTCATCCTGGTGGTGCTGATCCTCCTGCTGCGCGCGTTCGTGGCGCCCGTCGTGCTGATCCTGGCGAACCTGCTGTCCTTCGGGGCGACGATCGGCATCGCGGCGCTCGTGTTCAACCACGTGCTCGACATGCCGGGCGCGGACGCCTCGGTGCCGCTGTACGCGTTCGTGTTCCTGGTCGCGCTCGGGATCGACTACTCGATCTTCCTCATGACCCGGGTGCGGGAGGAGTCGCTCGTGCACGGGACCCGCGAGGGGGTGCGGCGCGGCCTGACGGTCACCGGTGGCGTCATCACGAGCGCCGGGATCGTGCTCGCCGCGACCTTCGGGGCGCTCGCCGTGCTGCCGCTGCTCTTCCTGGTCCAGCTCGCGTTCCTCGTCGCGCTCGGCGTCCTCATCGACGCCCTGGTCGTCCGGACGCTGCTCGTGCCCGGTGTGATCCACGAGCTCGGTGCGGCATCGTGGTGGCCATGGCAGAGGAAGATCGGGGCCCGCGAGACGGCCGGCAGCCGGGAACGCGTGTCGGTCTGATCGGGTACGGGGACGCCGGGCGCGGGATCCACGCCCGGCTGCTCCGCGAGGCGGGGCACCGCGTGACGGACGTCGTCACGCGGGACCCCGGCCGGGTCCGTGCCGCGAGGCAGGACTGGCCGGGCGTGCGCGTCCACGGCGACGTCGACGCGCTGCTCGCCGCGCCCGACCTGGACGTCGTGGTCGTCGCGTCGCCGACCGGCCGCCACCTCGAGCACGCGGGTGCCGCGCTGGAGGCGGGCGTGCCCACGGTGGTCGACAAGCCGCTGGCCCTCGACCGGGAGGGCGCCCAGCACCTGGTCGACCTCGCCGAGGCCCGCGCCGGTCGCCTGACCGTGTTCCAGAACCGGCGGTGGGACGGCGAGCAGCTCACGCTGCGCCGCCTGCTCGACGACGGCGCCCTCGGCACGGTCCACCGCTTCGAGCGCCGCTGGGAGCGGTGGCGGCCCGTGCCCAAGGACCGCTGGAAGGAGAACGCGGTCGGCGACGGCGGCGGGCTGCTGCTCGACCTCGGGTCCCACCTCGTCGACTCGGCGACCCAGCTCTTCGGCCCGGTCGAGGCGGTGCGCGGCGAGCTCCGCGCCCTGACCACCCCCACCGAGGACGACGTGTTCCTGGCGCTGAGCCACGCGTCCGGCACGGTCAGCCACCTGTGGGCGGGCGGCCTGGTGGGTGCGCCGGGCCCCCGCACGCGCGTCCTGGGCTCGGCCGGCGCCTTCCTCGTGACGTCGTTCGAGGGGGAGCCGACGCCGTTCGCCGCGCTCGACCCGGGCGACGGCATGGCGGGGTGGCTCGTGCACGGCGACGAGACCCGCCCCGTGCCGCGGGCCCCGGGGGGACACGCGGACTTCTACCGCGCCGTGGCCGCGTGGCTCGCGGGCGGCCCGGTGCCCGTGGACCCGCGCGACGCCGTCCGGACGGCGGCGGTGCTCGACGCCGCGCGCGTG
>NZ_JACEXH010000054.1:0-18977 GCF_014525465.1 Actinotalea sp. JY-7885
CTGCCCGCCCAGCGCGAGGCGCAGGTCGCGGCGGCACGCCGCCTCGGGGAGGAGGTCGCGCGGCACCTGCTCCTCGCCGGCGCCGCCGAGCTCGCGGACCTGCCCGGGACGCTGGGCCCCGTCGACGGCGGGGCGCCCTCGGTCGGGGCACGCGCGGGACGCCCGGGCGAGGACGACGCGTGACGCCCGATCTCGCCGGCTGGCGTGTGCTCGTCCCCCGCGGTGGCGAGTGGGGCGAGCGGGTGGCCGGGATGCTGCACCAGCACGGTGCCGAGAGCGTCGTCGTACCCCTCATCGAGTTCGCACCGCCGCAGGACCTCACGCCGTTCGACTCCGTCCTCAACCGCCTCGCGCGCGGCGACTACGACTGGCTGGTCGTCACCAGCGCCACCACGGTGCAGTCGCTCTCGGGTCGCGTGGTGACGCTGGTCAACCGGGGCCGCGAGACGCCCGCGACGGCGCTGGCCACGTTCGTGGGCGACACGAGCGTGGCCGCCGTCGGCCCCGGCACCGCGCGGGCGCTCGAGCGCGCCGCGGTGACGCCGTCCCTCGTGCCCACCGGCGAGCGGTCCGCCCGCGGCCTGCTCGCGGAGTTCCCGCGCCCCGAGGACGTCGTCCGCCTGCCCGGCCGGCCCGGGCGGGTCCTGCTCCCGCAGTCCGACCTCGCCGAGCCGACGCTCGCCGACGGGCTGCGTGGGCTCGGCTGGGAGGTCGACGTCGTCGTGGCCTACCGGACGCTGTCCGGACCGGTGCCCGGCGAGGGCCTGCGCACGCAGGTGCGGACCGGCGAGTTCGACGCCGTCCTGCTCAGCTCCGCGAGCACGGTCGCCAACCTGCTCGAGCTCGTCGGCACCCCGCCGCCCACCACGGTCGTGTGCTGCATCGGCCCGCGCACCGAGCAGGCGGCCCGGGAGCACGGGCTGCCCGTGCACGTCGTCCCCGCCCAGGCGTCGGGCGAGGAGCTCGTCGACGCGCTCGCCGCCTACGCGGCGGGGCGGGCGCCGTCGGCCCCGCCGGGGGTCTCGACCGCGGCCCCGCCGTCACCCCGTCCCCCCGAGGAGTCCTGATGCCGTTCCCCGCGGTCCGTCCGCGCCGCCTGCGCACCACCCCCGCGATGCGCCGCCTGGTCGCGCAGGCCCACGTCACGCCGGCGCAGCTGGTGCTGCCCCTGTTCGTGCGCGAGGGGGCGAGCGAGCCCGTGCCGATCGGCTCCATGCCCGGCGTCGTGCAGCACAGCCGGGACAGCCTGCGTGCCGTGGCCGCGCGCGCGGCGACCGCCGGCCTCGGCGGCGTCATGCTCTTCGGCGTCCCCACCACGCGCGACGCCACCGGCAGCGCCGCCTGCGACCCCGCGGGCGTGCTCAACCGCGCGATCGCCGACGTCGTCGCGGAGGTGGGCGACGCCGTCGTCGTGCAGGCGGACCTGTGCCTCGACGAGTTCACCGACCACGGCCACTGCGGCGTCCTGGACGCGCACGGGCGGGTGGACAACGACGCGACGCTCGAGCAGTACCGGGCGATGGCGCTCGCGCAGGCCGAGGCCGGCGCCCACCTGCTGGGGCTCAGCGGCATGATGGACGGCCAGGTGGCCGCGGTGCGCGACGCGCTCGACGGCGCCGGCCGGTCCGACGTCGCGCTGCTGGGCTACGCGGCCAAGTACGCGTCGGCGTTCTACGGGCCGTTCCGCGAGGCCGTCGAGTCCACCCTCGAGGGCGACCGGCGCACGTACCAGCTGGACCCGGCGAACCGCCGCGAGGGCGTGCGCGAGGCGCTGCTCGACGTCGACGAGGGCGCCGACGTCGTCATGGTCAAGCCCGCGATGTCCTACCTGGACGTGCTGGCGGACGTGGCCGCCGCGAGCCCGGTGCCCGTGTGGGCGTACCAGGTCTCGGGCGAGTACGCGATGGTCGAGGCGGCCGCGGAGCGCGGCTGGATCGACCGCCGGCGGGCCGTGACCGAGTCCGTCGTGAGCATCCGGCGCGCGGGGGCCGACGCCGTGCTGACCTACTGGGCGCTGGAGCTGGCGTCCTGGCTGAAGGAGGAGCAGTGAGCGAGCCCGCGGGCAGCGGTACGGCGGACGGTGCGATCAGCAGCGACCCCGGCGGTCGTGGCGTGACCGGCACGGCGTCGGTGGACGCCGTCGGCGGCGTGCCGGAGGCCGGCTCGACGTCCGGTGACCACGGGCCGAGCGAGGTCGCGCCGGCGGAGCGCGCCCTCGGCGGCGGCGCGGTGCCGGACCGGACCGAGGTGCCCGTGTCCGAGGCGCTCTTCGCCGAGGCCCAGGCCGTGCTGCCCGGCGGCGTGAGCTCGCCCGTGCGCGCGTTCCGGTCGGTCGGCGGGACGCCGCGGTTCATGGTCTCGGCGAGCGGCGCGTACCTCACCGACGCCGACGGCCACGAGTACGTGGACCTCGTCGGGTCGTGGGGCCCCGCGCTGCTGGGTCACGCCCACCCCGGCGTGGTCTCGGCCGTGCAGGACGCCGCCGCGCTCGGCCTGTCCTTCGGGGCGCCGACCGCGCGCGAGACGGACCTGGCCGAGGAGATCCGGCGGCGCGTCCCGGCCGTCGAGCGGCTCCGCTTCGTCTCGACCGGCACCGAGGCGACCATGACGGCCGTGCGCCTCGCGCGCGGCGTGACCGGGCGGCCGCTCGTCGTGAAGTTCTCGGGGTGCTACCACGGGCACCTGGACTCGCTGCTGGCCGCCGCCGGGTCCGGCGTGGCGACGCTCGCGATGCCCGGCTCGGCGGGCGTCACGCCGGCGACGGCGGCCGAGACGCTCGTCCTGCCGTACAACGACGTCGCCGCGGTCGAGGCCGCGTTCGCCGCCCACGGCGACCGGATCGCCGTCGTGATCACCGAGGCGGCGCCCGCGAACATGGGCGTCGTGCCGCCGTTGCCGGGGTTCAACCGCGCGCTTCGGGAGATCACCGCCCGGCACGGGGCGCTGCTCGTGCTCGACGAGGTGCTCACCGGGTTCCGTGCCGGGCCGTCCGGCTGGTGGGGCCTCGAGGGCGCCGTCGAGGGCTGGGCCCCCGACCTGCTGACCTTCGGCAAGGTCATCGGCGGCGGGCTCCCCGTCGCCGCCGTCGGCGGGCGGCGCGACGTCATGGAGCAGCTGGCTCCGCTGGGCCCGGTCTACCAGGCGGGCACCTTGTCCGGGAACCCCGTCGCGACCGCGGCGGGGCTCGCGACGCTGCGCGCGGCCGACGCCGAGACGTACGTCCGGATCGCCCGAGCGGCCGACGCCGTGTCCCACGGCCTCTCCGCGGCGCTCGCCGCGCAGGGGGTGGCGCACTCGATCCAGCGGGCCGGCACGCTGTTCAGCGCGGCGTTCGTGGACCCCGCCGACGGGCCCGTGACCGACTACGCGCGGGCGCAGCAGCAGGAGGCGTTCCGCTACCCGGCCCTGTTCCACGCGCTCCTGGAGGCGGGGGTGCACGCGCCGCCGAGCGTGTTCGAGGCGTGGTTCGTCTCGGCCGCCCACGACGACGCGGCGGTCAACCGCATCCTCGACGCGCTCCCCGCCGCCGCCCGCGCCGCGGCGGCGGCCACCCCCGAGCCGGCCTAGGCCCAGCCGCCCACCCCAACCCGCCCACGCACCACCAGCCCACCCACGGCGGCAGGCCCAGCGCCGCCGCACCCGGCCGCTCCACCCGCCGCACAGATGTTCGGATGCGAGCACCTGCACCCCTGGAGTGGTTCCTTACGCGGCCACCCGCACGGATGCGCGCGTTCGCGCATCCGCACCGCCGCCGCACCTGGCGCGGGGGCGGCGGGTGAGCGGGGCCCGGGGGCGCAGCGGCGGGCCCGGGTCAGGCGGTCGTGAGGCCGTAGGGGACCGTGCGGGTGCCGGTGACCCGGCCCCACTGGTGGGTGCCGTGCTCCCAGTGCCACCACTCCTGCTCGTTGACGACGAAGCCCGCCGTCACCATGACGTGGGCGAGGAGGCGCCGCGCGTCGCGGGTGGCGGGGTCCGCGCCGGGGACCTCGAGCGCCGTCGGGGCCGCGTCGGGCGTGAAGGCGTCGAAGTCGGTGCCGAGCGCGAGCGGCAGCCCGCGCCAGGCGAGCGTGAGGTCCACCGTGCCGCCGGTCGTGTGGGGCGGCGCAACCGGTCCGTCCGGGTCGGCCACGAAGCCGGTCACGGGCCCCCCGTGCGCCCGCTCGTAGAAGGCGACGAGCTCCCGCTGCAGCGCCTGGGGCCGCCAGGCGTCCAGGACGCACAGGGACCAGCCGGGAGGCAGCGACCGGTCGGCGGCCCGCAGCCGCGCGACGACGTCGGCCCGCAGCCGCGGCTCGGCGGGCACGGACGGCAGGTGGAGGTGGGCGTACACGCCGAAGGTCGCGAGCGCGGGGCGCACCGGCACGAGCGGCGTGCGGTCGTCGGCGACCACGACGTCGTCGGCGCCCAGCACCGGCACGGGCGCGGCGACGGCCGGCAGCCCGGTGGGGACCACCGCGTCGGGCGGGACGGGGGCGAGCCAGCTCACGTCGTCACCCGCGTGGTCCACTCGAAGTGCACCCCCGAACCCGGCCACACCAGCGACTCGGGCGGCGCCTGGAAGACGTACCGCTGCAGGATCTTCGTCGACTCCTTCGCGGTGTCGCCGAGGCTTCGTCCGGGTGCGTGCGCGAGGAACGGCTGGGCCTCGAGCTGCAGCGACGGGTCCTGCGTGTAGAGGGTGAACGCCACGCGCGTCGCGCCGGCGCAGAAGTAGCGCGGGAAGAGCACGGGGAACGTCGTCGTCGCGGGGTCGAGCGGGAAGTCGAACGAGATCTCGACCATGACGTGCTCGTCGCGCCGGTCCTCGGGGGCGAGCGTGGCCTCCCAGCGCACCAGGTCGGGGATCGGCTCCCCGTGGGCCACCACGAGCGGCACGGACCGGCCGCCGACGTTGAGGGTGACGCGGCAGTGCTCGAGCACCGCCTCGCGCCAGGTGTCCCGGTCCACGCCGGGCAGCGGCACGAGCTCGCGCAGGATGCAGCCGGCGAGCTGGAACTCGTTGTGCAGGGCCGACGACGTCCGGGCGGCGCTCACCCAGACCACGCCGTCGGCGCCGACCGGCAGCACCCGCCGGGAGCGCAGCCGCGTGGTCACGAAGGTCGTGGGCACCGCGAGGGCGCCCACGGTGACCTCGCGCCCGGGATGGACGCCGATGTCGTACGCGAGGTCCCACACGACCGAGCGGCGCTCGTGGCCGGCGGCCAGCAACGGTTCGACCGCCTCCGACCAGACCACCTGCGACCACTTGCGTGAGCCCTCGTCGCCGTCCAGTGACGCGTCGAGCACGGCCCGGTGCAGCCCGCGGACCTTGGGCAGCGGGACGAGGCCACGGATGCGGTCGGGGTCGAGGTCCCACAGCGAGGCACTGAGCTCGGGCAGGAAGATCGCGCCCGCGGCGACACCGGCGACGATGAGGACGAACTCCTGCAGCTGGGGCCAGTCGCCGCGGGCGTCCAGGGCCACGTAGATCGCGAAGCAGACGACCACGATGACCCACGCGCGGCGCGCCGCCGCCCGGACCAGGTGGTTCCACAGCATCACTGCCCGGGCGCGCAGGCGCATGGCTACTCCACCTCTCGACGGCCGCGCGCGGCACGCGGCCGCCGCGATTCTCCCGTCCCCGGCGAGCCACGTGATCATCGGCGCGCCGGTGGGCCCGCGCCGCCCCTCTGCCCCGCCCGGCAGCCGGCGCCCTCGCCCGTACCGGCAGGCACGCCACCCCCGCGGCTCACTCGCGCGGATCCGTGCATCTGCGCGGATGGAGGGGTTCCTTACGCGGCCAGGTGCACGGATGCGCGCGTTCGAGCATCCGCACGCCGGGGCGCCGGGGTGGTGGGTGGTGGGGTGGTGGTGCCAGGGGGTGGGCGCGGGCCCGGTGGCGCCGGGCGCGGGCCCGGTGGTGCCGGGCGCGGGGGCCGGGGTGCCTGGGCGAGAGGGGGCCGTCAGCGCTCCGTGAGGACCGACCAGCCGTGGGGCGGGACCGTGACGCGCGCGTCGCCGGTCAGGTTCCCGCTGCCGGCCTCGACGGACGTGGCTCCGGGGACGTCGAGCGTGGCGGCGTCGTCGGCGAGGTTGAGCGCGACCACCAGCGCCTCCCCGCCGGCGGCCACCCGGTAGACCAGGTGCTCGTTCGTCGTCGTCAGGAGCGTCGCGGGAGCGGTGTGCAGCCACGGGTGCCGGCGCCGCAGCGCGATGAGCTCGCGGTGCAGCGCGAGGACGTGCGCCGCCTCCCCCTCCACGGGCCCGGGGCGGTCGGGGAACTCCGGGCGCACGGCGTCGTCGCCGCCCGCGCGGTCCTCCTTGACGCCGCGCATCCCCAGCTCGTCGCCCGCGTAGACGGTGGGCGTGCCGCCGAGCGTGAACAGCAGCACGACGGCGTGGGCCAGGTGCCGCTCGTCCGTGAGCCGGCTGGCGATGCGCGTGACGTCGTGGTTGCCGACGAAGGTCAGGGGGACGAAGTGCTCGAGGAACCCGTTGTGCCGCTGCAGGGACCACGCGAGCTCGTGGAAGTTCGTGTCGTTGAGCGAGCTCCAGATCGCCTTCCACAGCTCGTACTGCGTCACGGCGTCGAACCCGGCGCGCTCGACCGCCTCGACGTAGTCGCCGTGCAGCACCTCCCCGAAGACGTAGGCGTCCGGGTGCCGCTCGCGCACCCGCGGCAGCACCCTGGCCCAGAACGACGCCGGCACGGCGTAGGCCGCGTCGAGCCGCCACCCGTCGACCCCCCGTGAGAGCCAGTGATCCATCACCGCGACCACATGGTCGACGACGACGTCGGCGTCGTGGTCGAGCGCGACCAGCGCGTGGTGGCCCTCGAAGTCGACGTACTGCGGCTCCGTGCCCGGGCCGGCGCCGTCGGGCCAGTGCAGGCGGAACCAGGCGTCCGACGGCCCGCCCGGTCCGTCGCGCAGCACGTCCTGGAACGCCGGGAAGCCGCGGCCCACGTGGTTGAAGACGCCGTCGAGCGTCACGCGCAGGCCGCGGGCCCGGGCGGCGTCGACGAGCGCCACCAGGTCGGCCTCCGTGCCGAGCCGCGGGTCGACCCGGAAGTGGTCGACGGTGTCGTAGCCGTGCGTCTGCGACGCGAACACCGGTCCCAGGGCGATCCCCGAGAGGCCGAGCTCGACGACGTGGTCCAGCCACGCGGCGATGCGGCCCAGGCGCGGGACGGGCGGGGCGTCGTCGGGCAGCGCCGTGGGCTCGGCGCCGACGAAGCCCAGCGGGTAGACGTGCCACCACAGGGCGTGGTCGACCCATGCGGGGCCGGTTCGCGTGGTCATCATGACGACCGTACCCGTGCCCGGTCGCGACGGCAGCGCCGCCGGAATACCCCAGGGGGGTACCGTGTTGGAGCGGACGAGACCCGGGAGGACGCCATGGCCGGCTACAGCGGCAGCAAGGACGAGTACCTCAAGCGGCTGCGCCGCATCGAGGGCCAGGTGCGCGGCATCGCGCGCATGGTCGACGAGGACGAGTACTGCATCGACATCCTCACCCAGGTCTCGGCCGTCACCAAGGCCCTCCAGGCCGTGAGCCTGGGCCTGGTCGAGGACCACCTCGGGCACTGCGTGGTCCACGCGGCGCGCGAGTCGGACGAGGCCGGCGAGGCCAAGGTCCGCGAGGCGGCCGACGCGATCGCCCGCCTCGTCCGCAGCTGACGACCCCCGCACCGGCGGCACCGCCGGGCAGGAAGAACCCACGAAGGAGCACCCCATGAGCACCACCACCACGATCGGCGTCCAGGGCATGACCTGCGGCCACTGCGTCAGCGCGGTCGACGAGGAGCTGCGGACCCTCCCGGGCGTGACCGACGTCGCGGTCGAGCTGGTCTCCGGTGGCACGTCGCAGGTGACGATCACCTCCGACGCCGCCCCGTCGGACGACGCCGTCGCGGCCGCCGTGGCCGAGGCCGGCTACGCCGTCGCACCGCCGCGCTCGCTGCTCTGAGCACGCGGCACCCGATCTCCACCCACCCCTCGTCAGGACGTGATGGCATGACCACCCCGCTCGAGCAGACGGCGACACCCATCGCCACGGTCGACCTCGCGGTCGAGGGGATGACGTGCGCGTCCTGCGTGGCCCGCGTCGAGAAGAAGATCAACCGGGTCGAGGGCGCGACGGCGACCGTCAACCTCGCCACGGAGACCGCCCACGTCGAGCTCACCGACGACGTCGACAGCGCGACCCTGGTCAAGGCCGTCGAGAGCGCGGGCTACACGGCCCGCGTACTGCGCCGCAGCGCCCCCGCCCGCCAGGCCCCGGGCGGAGGGTTGGGACCACATGACGGTCACAACCCTCCGTCGCACGACGGGGCTGGGCACGGGGTCGAGCACGCGCTGTCGGGCCACGCCATGGGCGAGGGCCACGCGATGGGCGAGGACGCCGACATGTCCGCGCCGACGCCGGACCGAGGCGCCGACCTGCGACGGCGGCTCGTCGTGGCCGCCCTGCTCACGACGCCGGTCGTGCTGCTGTCGATGGTGCCCTCCCTGCAGTTCCCCGCCTGGCAGTGGGTCGTCACAGCCCTCGCCCTGCCGGTGGTGACGTGGGCGGCCTGGCCGTTCCACCGCGCCGCCGCGCGGGCCGCCCGCCACGGCGCGTCCACGATGGACACGCTCGTGTCCCTCGGGGTGATCGCCGCGACCGGGTGGTCGCTGTGGGCCGTGACGCTGGGCGGCGCGGGCGAGATCGGCATGCACATGGAGCCGACGTTCCCGCCGCGCGCGTCCGCCGGGCACGCCGGCACCCCCGAGCTGTACTTCGAGGTCGCCGCGGTGGTGACGACCTTCCTGCTCGCCGGGCGCTACGCCGAGCACCGCTCGCGCCGCCGCGCCGGTGACGCGCTGCGCACCCTGCTCTCCATGGGCGTCGCGGACGTCGAGCTCGTGCGCCGTGGCGACGACGCGACCTCCCGCCGCATCCCCGTCGCCGACCTGCGCGTGGGGGACGTCTTCGCGGTCCGCCCGGGCGAGAAGGTCGCCACCGACGGCGTCGTGGTGAGCGGGACCAGCGCCGTGGACGCGTCGCTCCTCACGGGCGAGCCCGTCCCCGTCGACGTCGGCCCCGGGGACCCGGTGACCGGCGCGACCGTCAACGCCGAGGGCTACCTCGAGGTCCGAGCGACGCGCGTGGGCGAGGAGACGGTGCTCGCCCAGATCGGACGGCTCGTCACGCAGGCGCAGACCGGCAAGGCGCGCGTGCAGCGCCTCGCCGACCGCATCTCGGCGGTCTTCGTGCCCGTCGTGATCGTCATCGCGATCGGCGTGCTCGCCGCCTGGCTGCTGTCGGGCGCCGGAGCGCAAGCCGCCTTCACCGCCGCGGTCGCGGTCCTGATCATCGCGTGCCCGTGCGCCCTGGGCCTCGCGACGCCGACCGCGCTGCTCGTCGGCACCGGCCGCGGCGCCCAGCTCGGCGTGCTCATCAAGGGCCCGGAGATCCTCGAGCAGACCCGTCGCGTCGACACCGTCGTGCTCGACAAGACGGGCACGGTGACGGCGGGCCGGATGGAGCTGGTCGACGTGGTCACGGACGAGGACCCGGGCGAGGTGCTGCGGGTCGCCGGCGCCGTCGAGTCCCGCTCGGAGCACCCGGTCGCCCGCGCGATCGCGGCCGCCGCAGCGGTGCCCGCGGCGGACGACGCCCGCGGCGCGGACGGCGTGGTCATCGGCTCCGACGAGGTGACCGAGTTCGCCAACGTCCCCGGACGCGGTGTCGTCGGCGTCGTGCGCACGGCCCACAGCGGGCTCGACCTGGCGCGGCGCGTCCTCGTCGGCCGACCCGGGTGGCTGCGCGAGAACGGCGTCGACACGAGCGGCCTCGACGAGCGCTTCACGGCCGCCGAGACGGGCGGCGCCACGGCCGTCATGGCGGCGTGGAACGGCGTCGCGCGCGGCGTGCTGGTGCTGCGCGACCCGGTGAAGCCGACGTCGGCCCGGGCGATCGCCGAGCTGCGCGACCTGGGCCTGCGGCCCGTGCTCCTCACCGGCGACAACGCGGGCGCGGCGCGGACCGTCGCGGCCGAGGTGGGCATCGACGAGGTCGTCGCCGAGGTCCTGCCGGCGGACAAGGTCGAGGTCGTCCGCCGGCTGCAGGCCGAGGGCCGCGTCGTCGCGATGGTCGGCGACGGCGTCAACGACGCCGCGGCCCTCGCGCAGGCCGACCTGGGCCTGGCGATGGGCACGGGCACCGACGTCGCGATCCAGGCCGCCGACATCACGCTCGTGCGCGGTGACCTGCGCGCCGCCGGCGACGCCGTACGCCTGTCCCGGCGGACCCTGCGGATCATCAAGCAGAACCTGTTCTGGGCCTTCGCCTACAACGTCGCGGCCATCCCGCTGGCGGCGCTGGGCCTGCTCAACCCGATGATCGCGGGCGCGACGATGGCCTTCAGCTCCGTGCTGGTGGTGACCAACTCGCTGCGCCTGCGCCGGGCGCCGTGAGGCGGGGCCCCGTCAGCGGAAGCGGCGGCCCTCGTCGCGGCGGTACGCCCACAGCGCGAAGGCCGTGAACAGCACGCCCCAGCCCACGAGCACCGGCAGCGCGGCGGGGTACGCCTCGGCACCCGTGAGGGTCTGCACCAGCAGGTCGCGGCCCGCGCGGCTCGGCAGGGCCTGGGAGATCGAGTCCAGCCAGCCGGGGAAGATCTCTGGCGGCATGAAGAGCCCGCCGGCGAAGGCGATCGGGAACAGCACGACCTGGACGACGGCGAGCGCGGCCTTCGCGCTCGTCGAGTAGCCGATGCCCAGGCCCAGGCCGAGGAACGGCAGCGCCACGCCGACGATGACGAGCACCGCGAGGGCGAAGCGCCCCGGTGTGACGCTGGCCTCGGTGAAGAGCCACGCGATGAGGACGAGCGGCACCAGGCCCAGGAGCGCGAAGAACCCGCCGGTGAGCATCCGGCCGAGCATGCGCGGCGCGGGGCCGGCCGGCAGGGTCCGCACGTACGGGTCGAAGGGCTGCGCGCGGTCCTCCGCGGCGCCCGCGCCGAACGTGAACAGGCACGTCGACATCACGGCGAACATCGCGAGCTGCCCGACGGCCGCGGTCGCGGCCACGGGGTTGCTCGCGATGGCCTCCTGCGGCACGACGAAGAAGAACATCGCGAGCGCGGGGAACAGCATGTTGCCGATGACGGCGACCGGGATCCGCAGCGTCTCGAGCACCTGGTAGCGCGTGTGCAGACCCGCCAGGCGCAGGGTCGTGGCCAGCGGCGTGCTCATGCGAGGACCTCCGGGATGGTGGTGGGCGCAGCCGGGCCGGCGGCGGTGAGCGCGAGGAACGCCTCCTCGAGCGAGGCCCCGCGCACCTCGAGCCCGTGGAACGGCAGGCGGGCGAGGGCGCGGACGAGCGCGTCCGCGTCGGCGGCGAGCACCTCGAAGCGGTCGCCGTCGCGCACGACGTCGTGCACCCCGGGGAGCGCCCGCACCGCCGCCTCGTCGGCGCCCGGCAGGCTCACGGTGACCCGGCGCAGGGACACGCGGTCGAGCACCGCCGCGAGCGTGTCGTCGACGAGCACGCGGCCCTGCCCGATGACGACGACGCGCTGGGCCAGGGCCTCGATCTCCTCGAGGTAGTGGCTCGTCACCACGACCGTCGCGCCGTCCGCGTGGTAGTCGCGCAGGGCCTGCCACAGCAGGTGTCGGGCCTCGACGTCGAGCCCGGTGGTGGGCTCGTCGAGCAGCACCAGGCGCGGGCGCCCGACCAGCGCGAGGGCGACGGCGAGGCGGCGCTTCTGGCCGCCGGAGAGGCCGCCGGTCTGCCGGCGCACGAGGTCGGTGAGGCCGAAGCGCTCGAGCACCTCGCCGCGCGGCATCGGGTCGGGGTAGTGGCCCGCGACGAAGTCGGTGACCTCGCCGACCGTGAGCGTCGGCGGCAGGCCCGTCTCCTGCGGTGTGGTGCCGAGGCCGACGCGGTTCGCCGGGTCGCGCGGGTCGCCCCCGAAGAGCCGCACGGTCCCCGCGTCCGGGCGGCGCAGACCGGTGACGAGGCTGAGCAGCGTGGTCTTGCCGGCGCCGTTGGGCCCGAGCAGGCCCACGAGCTCGCCGGCGCGCACGGTGACGGACACGTCGTCGAGCGCGACGGTGCTGGCGAACCGCCGGGTGACGCCGCGGACCTCGACGGGGGGCACGGGCTCGCCGGGTGCGGCGTGCGCGGGTGCAGGTGCGGCGTGCCCGGGGGCGCCGCGGCGGTCGGTGGTCATCGGTCCTCCGTGGTCGTGGGCGTGCCGGCGGCCGCGGCCGGCGGGGTGAGCAGGGCCTGGAGCCCGGCGACGTACTCGTCGAACGCGCGCCGGCCCGCGGCGGTCGCCTCGACCTGGGTCGAGGGGACGCGCCCCTGGTGGCCCTTGGTGACGGTCACGTAACCGGCGTCCTCGAGCCGCCGCAGGTGCGTCGAGAGGTTGCCGGCCGTGATGTCGAGCAGGCCCTGCAGGCGCGGGAAGGTGAGGCGGTCGCCCGGCGGCAGCGCCGTCAGGGTCGTCATGATCCGCAGCCGGGCCTGGCTGTGGATGACGGGGTCGAGGTCCGGCGTCATGCCCGGACCTCCGGCACCCCCGGCTGCAGCCGGGTCCTACGGGCCCGCCGCACGGCATCGGTCCCCGCGGCGACGAGCATCCCGCCGCCGCCCGCGACGGCCATGACCCCGAGCATGTGGGGGTGGCCCACGAACGCCGCGACCACCGTCACCGCGCCGATCACCGCGCCGAGCGCGAACTGGGTGCGGTCGCCCCACAGGGCGCCGCCCGCCATGTACAGGGCGGCCACCACGAGGCAGGGCACGAGCGTCATGACGATCGTGACGATCACGCCGTCGGCCCCGGCCCGCTGGAGCGCCGCCGAGAGGGCGAACACGGCCGCGAAGGCGACGAACCACGTCATGCCGTACATCGCTCCCTGCACCGCCGAGGTGCCCTCGATGCCGCGGGTGCGCGCCACGAGGTGCCACGTCGTGACGCCACCGGCCGCGACCAGCAGGCCGACGAAGCCCGCGAGCGCGACTCCCACACCGATCGAGGCGATGCCGGACTCGGCGAGCCACAGCAGCCCGAAGCCGAGCAGCCACGCCGCGCCCCACGCGCCGAACAGGACGCGGGCGTCGACGTCCGTGGCCGAGCGCACCCGCTCGCGCTGCTCGGCCACGATGCGGGCGACGGCGGCCGGGTCGAGCGGCGCCGCATCGTCGTCGTCCGCCATGCCGGGACCTGCCTGGGTCATCGCCACTCCCTCGCCGGTCGGCACCGTCGGGGGTGCCGAGTACTTTGCGGTGCAAACTCGTTTGCCGAGCATCTCCCATCGGGGTGCCGACGTCAACAGCCCGTCCACCGGCGGCGGAGCAGCGCGCCGGAGGGAGGCTCTGCCGGCCCCGCTGTCGTAGGTTGACGAGATGCCCACGCCCGCCGCGTCCGGAGACGGCAGCGGCGCGCGCACCCAGGGCCCGGACGCCGAGCCGTCGCGCCGGCGGCTCACCGCCGAGATCTGGATCGTCCTCGGCCTCTCGCTCGGCCAGTCCGGCGTCTACGCGCTGCTGCGGCTGTGGGACCGGTACACGCGCGAGGTGCCCCTCGCGCAGCAGTCGACGACGCTGAACGCGACGCAGTCCGACCGACCCTGGCTGGACCTCGCGTACCAGCTCGCGAACATCGCGTTCGCCCTCGTGCCGGTCGCGCTCGCGCTGTACCTCCTCTCCGCCTCCGGTCGCGGGGTGCTGCACCGGATCGGCCTGGACCGCTCCCGGCCGTGGCGGGACCTGGGCGTGGGCCTCGGCCTGGCGGCCGTCGTCGGCCTGCCCGGGCTGGGGCTGTACCTGGTGAGCCGCGCGCTGGGGCTGACGGTCCAGATCAACGCCTCGGGCCTCGAACCGCACTGGTGGGCCGTGCCGGTGCTGGTGCTCTCGGCGCTCCAGAACGCCCTGCTCGAGGAGGTCGTCGCGGTCGCGTACCTGATCGAGCGCCTGCGGGCGCTGCGCTGGAGCGTGCCGGCGATGATCGTCGCGAGCTCGCTGCTGCGCGGCAGCTACCACCTGTACCAGGGGCCGGGCATGGCCGCGGGCAACGTCGTCATGGGCGTCCTCTTCGCCGCCTACTACCTGCGGACCCGCCGCGTGATGCCGCTGGTCGTCGCACACACCGCGCTCGACGTCGTCTCGTTCGTCGGCTTCGCCGTGCTGCCCGACGAGTGGCTCGAGGCCCTCGGCGTCAGCTGACCGCCGGCACCCGCGCGACGAGCGCCTCGATCCCGTCCGTGCTCCCTCGTCCGCCGGGACGCGGTCAGGAGCGACCGAGGCGGCTCCCGCCGTGCTTCTTGTGGACCGCCTGGCGGCTCACCCCCAGCAGCGTGGCGATGCCGGCCCAGGAGACGCCGCGCAGGCGCGCCCGGCGCACCTGGACCGCCTCCTGGCGCTCGATCTCGGCGCGCAGCGCGCGCAACGCCGCGAGCGCGGAGACGGGGTCGTCCCCCTCCGCCTGTCCCACGAGGGTCCGCATGGTCTGCTCCTCCGTCACGGTCCAGGTCCTTCCCCTCGGCCTCGTGTCAATCGTCGTTGACACTGGGTGGAGTGTCAACCCTGGATGACACGCCGTTCACGACGTCGACCGCCCGCGACGTGGCGCCGCTGCCCCGGCGACACCCGGACCTAGACTCACCACCATGTCGAGTGCGCCACCCGAGGGCCTGACGGCCCCCGGTGGAGGGGGGACGCCGCGCGCCACCCGGCCCCAGCGGGTCGGTGGCCGCCTCGGGCGCGCCCCGGACGCGGGCGCCGGAGCGGGCGTCGAGATCCTCGACGCGCCCGCCGCACGCGTCCACCACCCCGCCGACCTGGTCGGCGTCGTGCTGTGCGCGCTCGGCATCGCGCTCGTCGTCGTCATCGCGGTCTACGCCCGCGGCACCACCAGCGGCGTGACCGAGGACGTGCAGGACTTCGAGTCGCTCGTGCAGCGGATCCTCGTCGTCCCCGTCGCCGTCCTCGAGGGTCTCGTCACCACGCTCGTGCCCCTCGCCGTGCTGGCCGAGCTCATCTGGCGGCGCCTGGTCCGCTACTCGATCGAGGCAATCGTCGCCGCCGTGCTCGCGGCGCTCGCGGCGCTGGGCGCCGCCTGGCTCATCACCACCTTCGGGCTGCCCGAGCTGCGGTCCAGCTTCAGCGTGTGGTCCGGCGGCGAGCGCTCGGTGGTCATCCCCGGGACGCTGTCCGGCGTGGCCGCGCTGCTCACGGTCGCGGGCGCCCGCGGGCGGCGCAAGACGGTCGGCTGGTCGTGGAACTTCCTGTGGCTCGGGCTCGGCGTCGCGCTGATCAGCGGCGTGCTCACGCTGCCCGCGGCGCTCATGACGGTGCTGGTGGGCCGGATCGTGGGGCTGGGCGTGCGGTACCTGTCCGGCGTGCAGAGCGAGCGCGCGTACGGCGACGCGCTGGTCGCGGGCATCCGTCGCGCCGGCTTCGAGCCCGCCCGACTCGTGCGCGTGCAGGACGTCACCACCGAGGACCGGCACGAGGTCGGCATCGACACCGCCGCCGACCCCGACGCCGACCTCGCCGCCCTCGCGATCGCACGCCACGGCGACAACCGCGTCTACGCGATGACGACGACGGACGGCGAGCGGCTCGACGTCGTCGTGCTCGACGGCGACCGGCAGGTCGTCGGCATCCTCGTGCGCTTCTGGCGCTCGCTGCGGCTGCGCGGGCTGGACGGACGCACCGTGGTCTCGCTGCGTCAGGCCGCCGAGCGCGCGGCGCTGCTCGCGTACGCCGCGTGGTCCGCGGGCGTGCGGACGCCGCGCCTGCTCGCGCTCGCCGAGTCCGAGGACTCGATGCTGCTGGTGCAGCAGCACGCCTTCGGCGCGGTCCCCGTGCGCGACCTGCCCTCCGAGGCCCTGACCGACGGCGTGCTCGACGCCGTCTGGGACCAGCTGCGCACGGCCCACCAGGCGGGCCTCGCGCACCGCGCGCTGACGTCCGACGTCGTGCTGGTCGACGTCGAGCCGCCGTTCGTGCCGGGGTCGCCGCCCGCCCCGGATGGCACGCCGGCGCCGGTCGACACCAGCGGCCCCGTCGTCCTGCTCACCGGCTGGGAGTCGGGCGACGTCGCCTCCTCCGACCTGGCGCAGCGGCTCGACATCGCCCAGATGCTCGCCGTGCTGGCGCTGCGGGTCGGCGCGCAGCGCGCCGTCGCGTCGGCCGCGCGCGTGCTCACGGACGAGGACCTGGCGAGCATCGGGCCGCTGCTGCAGATCATCGCGATGCCCCGCACCACGCGGGAGGAGGCGCACGCTCGCAAGGGCGTGTTCGCCGAGGTGCGCGAGGCGCTGCTCGCGCAGCTGCCCGAGGCCGACGTCGAGCCGCAGCGGCTCATCCGGTTCGGTGCACGCACTGTGCTCATGCTCGCGCTCGGCATCACCGCCGCGGTCCTCATCATCACGCGCCTCAACTTCGCCGAGATCTCGCGGGCGCTGACGAGCGCCGAGCCGTGGTGGGCGGCGGTCTCCTTCGGCCTGGGCATGGTGACGTTCGTCGGGTCCGCGATGGCCCTGGTCGCGTTCTCGCCGGTGAAGCTGCCCATGTGGCGTGCCACGCTCGTCCAGGTCGCGGGCTCGTTCGTGGCGCTCGTGGCCCCGGCCGGTGTCGGTCCGGCCGCCCTGAACCTGCGCATGCTCACGCGGCGCGGGGTGACCAACACGCTCGCCGTCGCCTCCGTCGGGCTGGTGCAGGTGTCGCAGTTCATCACCACGCTGCTGCTCCTGCTGGTGCTCTCGCTGGCGAGCGGGCGGCCGATGGAGCTGCCCTCGCGGACCGTCGTGGTCTACGCCGTGATCGTCGTGGTCGCGCTGGGCGCCTCGATGCTCGTGCCGGCGCTGCGGCGGTGGGTCGCGTCCAAGACGCTCCCGCTGTGGCGCCAGACGTGGCCGCGCCTCGTCCAGCTCATCGGCCAGCCCAAGCGGTTCGCCGTCGCGATCATCGGCAACCTGATCATGACCGTCGGGTACCTGGGCGCCTTCCAGGCCAGCCTGGCGGCCTTCGGCGAGGCGCTCCCGCTCATCGACCTCGCGCTGATCTACCTCATCGGCAACACGGCCGGTGCGCTCGTGCCGACGCCCGGCGGTCTCGGCGCGATCGAGTCCGCGCTGACCATCGGCCTCATCAACGGCGGCGTCCCGGGCGCGATCGCGGCGTCGGTCGTCGTGCTGTTCCGCGCGCTGACCTACTGGGCCCGGATCCCCTTCGGGTGGCTGGCGATGCGCACGCTCCAGCGCACCGGCGAGCTCTGAGCGCCGGGACGCCCGGAGCGGGCCTCACTCCGGGGCGGGGCCGCTCGTCAGCTTGAGGCCCACGACGCAGCCGATGAGCCCGAGGATGAGCAGGACGCGCAGGACCGACGTCGGCTCCTCGCCCGTGATCATGGCGTAGGCGACGGTCAGGCCCGCTCCGGTCGCGACCCAGATCGCGTACGACGTCCCCACGGGCAGCGCCGTCATGGCCCACGCGAGGCCGCCCATGCTCAGCACCAGGGCGACGAGGAAGACGATCGTCGGCCCCGTCCGGGTGAAGCCCTCCGACCGCCCGAGGGCCGTGGCCCAGACCGCCTCGAACACCCCGGACACGACGAGGACGACCCAGTGCACGGCACCTCCGTTGGTCGCCGTCGTGTCCGTCCGGGTACGGCGCCGCTCGTCCGGTGGCCCCGTGCGGGGCCGTCCCGATCGTCCCACATCTCAGTCGCGAGACGGATCCGGACCGCCCACGGGGCCTCCTAGGGTCTACCGCGTGACCGAGCTCGTGAACGCCTCCCGCCTCGAGGTCGGCTGGACGGACCATCCCGTCTGCGCTCCCGTCGACCTGCGCCTGGCAGGCGGTGAGGTGCTGGCGCTCGTCGGGCCCAACGGGACGGGCAAGTCCACGGTGCTGCGCGCGGTGCTCGGCCTGCTCGAGCCGCTCGCCGGCGAGCTGCGTGTGCTGGGCGAGGAGGTCGACGAGCGGCGCGCGGAGTTCCGGGCCGCCGTCGCCGCGGTCCTGGACGACGACGCCTGGTTCCCCGGTCTCACGGTGCGCGAGCACCTCCTGCTCACGGCGGCCGGTCACGGCGTGACCAGCACGACGACCGCCGTGGACGCGGTGCTCGACGTGTTCGGCATCGGGGACGTCCAGGACGCGATCCCGACCGCGCTGTCCTCGGGGCAGCGTCGCCGCCTCCTGCTCGCCGCGGCCTTCGTCCGGCCGCGGCGGCTGCTCGTGCTCGACGAACCGGAGGCGCGGCTGGACACCTCGATGCGGCGTCGCCTGGCGGACCTCCTGGCCGCCGAGGCCGCGAGCGGCACCGGCGTGCTGCTCGCCACGCACGACCCCGTCCTGCTGACGTCGCTGGGGGCCGACGCCGTGCTGATCGGTGACGAGCGGTGCCGACGGGTCCCGGCGGACGAGGCGGTCGCGGTCATGGCGGAGCTGTGAGCGTGCTGCCGCCGCTCGTCCGGGGCGAGGTGCCGCCCGGCACCAGGATCCGGCGGCTCACGGAGCAGATCGAGGGCGCACGGACGGGCCGCGGGCTCGGCGGGGTGGTCGCCGACCTCTGGTACGCCGTCACCGTCACGGCGGCGCTCGCGGCGGTGGCGTACGGGACGGCGGAGGTCGTGCGCGAGGTCGCGGTGCGGCGCACACCCGAAGGGCTCGCGATCGGCGAGGCGGGTGTGGTGCTCGTCGTCCTCGCGGTCGCGGGCGGGATGCTCGCCCTCGGGGCACGGCTCGGTCCCGTCGCACTCGGCGGCGGGGCCGCCGGGTGGTGGCTGCCGATGCCCGTGGACCGGCGTGGTCTGCTGCGGCCCTCCGTGCTGCGGTGGCCGGCGCTCGGGCTCGCCGTCGGCGCCGTCGCGGCACCCCTGGCCGCCCTCTGCTTCGGGATGCCCGGCACGCTCGGCGCGGTGCTCGGGTGGGCCGGACTGGGCGGCGGCGTCACCGCGCTGGTGGCGGCCGGCGCGGCGCTGGTGCAGCAGGCG
>NZ_JACEXH010000055.1:0-18957 GCF_014525465.1 Actinotalea sp. JY-7885
TCGCACCCGCGGCGGCCGATCGCCGCGCGCTCGACCTGTGGTGCACGCTGCCGGCCGTGCCGCGCCGGCAGGACGGGCGACCCGCGGGCGGCGTCGTGCACCGCGTCCCGGTCCCGCGCGGCGGCACCGTCGCGGTCGAGACCTGGGGCGAGGGGCCGACGGTCGTGCTCGTGCACGGCTGGGGCGGGTGGCGAGGTCAGCTCGGTGCGTTCGTCGCGCCGCTGGTCGACGCCGGTCACCGCGTCATCGCCGTCGACGCGCCCGGCCACGGGGACAGCGACCCCGGGTACCTCGGCCCCCGCCGCGGGACGGTGATGGAGTTCGTCGAGGCGCTCGAGGCGACCCTCGAGCGGTTCGGGCCCGCCACCGGGCTGGTGGGGCACTCGATGGGGTGCACGGTGGTGGGCCAGGTGCTCGCGGCCGGGGCGACCCCCGAGCGGGTCGCGCTCGTCGCTCCCAACCACGGGTTCGAGGACGTCGTCGCGATGTTCACCGGGCTGCTGCGGCTGGGCGGGCGCACGGCCGACCACCTGCGCGCGTCGCTGGAGGAGGTCGCGGGCCGGCCGATGGCGGGCTTCGACCTCGCGCCCCTGGGGGAGCGCGGCGTCACGCCGCCGACGCTCGTGGTCCACGACCGCGACGACCGCGAGACGCCGTACCGGGTGGCGGTCGAGCTCGCGGCGCGGTGGCCGGACACGCGGCTCGTGACCACCCAGGGTCTCGGCCACCACCGCGTGCTCGCCTCGCCGGTGACGGTCGACGCCGTCGTCGCCCACCTCGTGGAGCGCGGCCCGGGCCCCGGCGTCACGCCTGCGGCGAACACGGAAGCCTCGGGCGAGACCCGCCGTTAGCCTTGCAGAACGCCGTCGCAAGGAGCGCCACATGTTCGAGAGATTCACGGACCGAGCCCGCCGTGTTGTCGTCCTCGCCCAGGAAGAGGCGCGGATGCTCAACCACAACTACATCGGGACCGAGCACATCCTGCTCGGCCTCATCCACGAGGGTGAGGGTGTCGCGGCCAAGGCGCTCGAGTCGCTCGGGATCTCGCTGGACGCCGTGCGTCAGCAGGTCCAGGAGATCATCGGCGAGGGCCAGCAGGCCCCGTCGGGTCACATCCCGTTCACGCCCCGCGCCAAGAAGGTGCTCGAGCTGTCCCTGCGCGAGGCGCTGCAGCTGGGCCACAACTACATCGGCACCGAGCACATCCTCCTCGGCCTGATCCGCGAGGGTGAGGGCGTCGCCGCCCAGGTGCTCAACAAGCTGGGCGCCGACCTCAACCGCGTGCGCCAGCAGGTCATCCAGCTGCTCTCCGGCTACCAGGGCAAGGAGCCGGTCTCGGCCGGCGGCCCGCAGGAGGGCCAGCCGTCCGGCTCGGCCGTGCTCGACCAGTTCGGGCGCAACCTGACCCAGGCGGCGCGCGAGGGCAAGCTCGACCCGGTCATCGGCCGGGACAAGGAGATCGAGCGGGTCATGCAGGTGCTGTCCCGCCGCACCAAGAACAACCCGGTGCTGATCGGCGAGCCCGGCGTCGGCAAGACGGCCGTCGTCGAGGGCCTCGCCCAGGACATCGTGCGCGGTGACGTCCCCGAGACGCTCAAGGACAAGCAGCTCTACACGCTCGACCTCGGCGCGCTCGTGGCCGGCTCGCGCTACCGCGGCGACTTCGAGGAGCGCCTGAAGAAGGTCCTCAAGGAGATCCGCACGCGCGGCGACATCATCCTGTTCATCGACGAGATCCACACGCTCGTCGGTGCGGGTGCCGCCGAGGGCGCGATCGACGCCGCGAGCATCCTCAAGCCGATGCTGGCGCGCGGGGAGCTGCAGACGATCGGCGCGACGACGCTCGACGAGTACCGCAAGCACGTCGAGAAGGACGCCGCGCTCGAGCGCCGCTTCCAGCCGATCCAGGTCGCGGAGCCGACGCTGTCGCACGCGATCGAGATCCTCAAGGGCCTGCGGGACCGCTACGAGGCGCACCACCGGGTGTCCATCACCGACGGCGCGCTGGTCGCGGCCGCGCAGCTCGCGGACCGCTACGTCAACGACCGCTTCCTGCCCGACAAGGCGATCGACCTCATCGACGAGGCGGGCGCGCGCCTGCGCATCCGCCGGATGACGGCACCGCCGGAGCTGCGCGAGCTCGACGACAAGATCGCCGAGGCGCGTCGCGACAAGGAGTCGGCGATCGACGAGCAGGACTTCGAGAAGGCCGCGCGCCTGCGCGACGTCGAGAAGCAGCTCGGGCTCCAGCGGGCCGAGAAGGAGAAGGCCTGGAAGTCGGGCGACCTCGACACGGTCGCGGAGGTCGACGAGGAGCTCATCGCCGAGGTGCTGGCGCTGGCCACCGGGATCCCGGTGTTCAAGCTCACCGAGGAGGAGTCGAGCCGGCTGCTCCACATGGAGGACGAGCTGCACAAGCGGGTCATCGGCCAGGAGCAGGCCATCAAGGCCCTCGCCCAGGCGATCCGCCGCACGCGTGCCGGGCTCAAGGACCCGAAGCGTCCGGGCGGTTCCTTCATCTTCGCCGGCCCCACGGGTGTCGGGAAGACGGAGCTCGCCAAGGCGCTCGCCGAGTTCCTCTTCGGCGACGAGGACGCGCTGATCCAGCTCGACATGTCCGAGTTCTCGGAGAAGCACACGGTCTCGCGGCTGTTCGGCTCGCCCCCCGGCTACGTCGGGTACGACGAGGGCGGTCAGCTCACGGAGAAGGTGCGTCGCAAGCCGTTCTCGGTGGTCCTCTTCGACGAGGTCGAGAAGGCCCACGCGGACATCTTCAACTCGCTGCTGCAGATCCTCGAGGACGGTCGCCTGACCGACTCGCAGGGCCGGGTGGTCGACTTCAAGAACACTGTGATCATCATGACCACGAACCTCGGCACGCGTGACATCGCCAAGGGCGTCCAGACCGGCTTCCAGGCCGGCGGCGACCTGTCGACGTCGTACGAGCGGATGAAGGCGAAGGTCGGGGACGAGCTCAAGCAGCACTTCCGGCCCGAGTTCCTCAACCGCGTCGACGACGTGGTCGTGTTCCCGCAGCTGTCGCAGGACGAGATCATCAAGATCGTCGACCTGATGATCGCCCGGCTCGAGAAGCGGCTCCAGGACAAGGACATGGGCATCGAGCTCACGCCCGCGGCCAAGAAGCTGCTGGCCGAGAAGGGCTACGACCCCGTCCTGGGTGCCCGGCCGCTGCGCCGCGCGATCCAGCGCGAGATCGAGGACAACCTCTCGGAGAAGATCCTCTTCGGCGAGCTGCGCGCGGGGCAGACCGTGGTCGTGGACGCGCAGGGGGAGGGCCTGCTCGGGGAGTTCATCTTCCGCGGGATCGGCAAGGAGGGCGCCGTCCAGGACGACGTCGAGCCCGTCGGGGTCGCCGTCTCCTCGATGCCGCCGCTGACGACGACGGACGAGGATCAGGCCTCCTGACCGCTTGCACCGCCTGACGGCGACGCCCCGCCCGGGATCCGGGCGGGGCGTCGTCGCGTGTGGGGTGGCCATGGTCGTGTCGGTGGTCGCCCGTAGTGTGCCGGTATGTCCAGTTCGGGGGTTGTCGGCAGCGCCGCTGGCGCGCCGCGTCCCGGTGGTGCCGGTGGTGGGCGTGAGGTCGCTCCCCAGGTCGGCGCGTGGCTGTGGGCCGTGCGTCACCCGGTGGCGGCGGAGCTGGCGGAGGCGGAGCCCGGTGTCGGCCTCGCGGAGCGGCTGGCGGGGTTGGAGCCCGCCGACGTCGACGAGGCGGGGCTGGTGGAGGCGATCGCGGCGTGGGAACGCGTGGTCTCGTGGGCGGTGGCCGGCCAGGCGCGGGTGATCGCGGAGCTGTCCTCGCGCCCGCGCGGCGCGCGCGGGGAGTTCCTGGCCGAGGAGGTCGCGGTCGCGCTGTCGGTGACGCGTCACGTCGCTGAGGACAAGGTCGCGCTGGCCGCGGGGCTGGAGCGCATCCCGGCGGCCGCGGACGCCCTGGCGGGCGGCCGGATCGATGCGCGGCGGGCGACGGTGCTGTGCGAGGAGCTCGCTCGCCTGCCGCAGGACGTGGCGCAGGCGGTGAGTTCGGCGGTGCTTCCCGGCGCCGGGTCGTGCACGGCGCCGCAGCTGCGGTCCAGGCTGCGCCGGATGGAGCTTCTCCGCGACCCCGACGGCGCACGCCGGCGCCACGAGCGGGCGTGCGCCGAGCGGCGGGTCGAGCTCGCGCCCGCGCCGGACGCCATGGCCTGGCTGGGCGCGTACCTGCCCGCCGACGAGGCTCGCGCGGTCCACGACGCCCTGACGGCGGTCGCCGGGGACGCGGCACCGCAGGACGGGCGCACCCTCGACCAGCGGCGTGCCGACGCCCTGGTGGACGTCACGACCCGGTGGCTCGACGCGGGCGTGCACCCCGACGGGACCCCGCTGCCGACCCGGCAGGGCCGTCGCCCGCACCTGGCGGTCACCGCGTCCGCCGCGATGCTGCTGGGCCTGACGGACGAGCCGGGCGAGCTCGCCGGGTACGGGCCCATCCCTCCGGAGATGGCCCGGCGGATCGCCGCCCGCGCGACCTGGCAGCCGCTGCTGGTGGACTCCTGGACCGGCGAGCCGCTGGCCCGCTCGACCACCCGCTACGCACCGACGCAGGACCAGCGCGACGCCGTGGTCCTGCGGGACCGCACCTGCACCTTCCCCGGGTGCCGCATGCCTGCCGCGCGCTGCGACGTCGACCACGTCGTCGCGTACGACCACGGCGCCGACGAGGGCGGCGGCGGAGGAGGCGGGGGCGGCGCCGACGGAGGCGGCGGCGACGGGCCGAACCGCGACGCGAAGCCCCAGACCCGCCTGGACAACCTCCACGCGCTGTGTCGTCACCACCACCGCGCCAAGACCCATGCCGGCTGGACGCCGGTTCGCGCCGACGACGGCACGACGACCTGGCGCGCGCCCACCGGGCGGCTCCATCACCGGCCGCCGGCGCACGATCCGCCCGTGCCACCACCGCGGGGAGACCCACCAGGTGGACCGTCGACGGTGGCCGACCCGACGCCCGACTGACGGGCGCGCCGCGCGTCCTCCGCTCAACCGCTCGACGCTCGCTAGGAGGGCGGTGGGTCCGCCGCGTCGTGGCGCAGGTCCGTCACCTCCAGCACAAGCGGGCCGGGCCAGGGGTAGGCCCTGAGCTCCGCCGCCGAGACGGGGGACGGGCCGACGAGTGCGGCGTCGGGCCTGAAGCGCACTGTCGTGCCGGTGCCGGTGCCGGTGCCGGTGCCGGTGCCGGTGCCCGTGCCCGTGCCGATGTCCTCGGTGCCACCCGGGACCAGGTCGGTGACGGGGACGCCGCGCTCGTACCGCTGGGTCCAGGTGCCCTCCGCGCGGCGGTTCGTGTGGACGAGCCAGGTCGACAGTGCCGCCACGACGGACATGCCGCGGCGGACGTGACCGTCGGGCAGGAGCGGCGGCTCGACGGCGTCGAAGAACCGCAGGTCGCGGGTTGCCATGACCGGCTTGCGGACCGGCGCGCCGTCCGGGCCACGGCGCGTGTCGGTGCCCCGGCCGTCGTCGGCGACGGACACGGACCCGTCGGCGTGCAGGGTCACCACGCACCTACCGCGGCCGACGGCGAGCGCCTCGTCGAGCGGGTACGCGACCGCCTCGAGCACGAGGTGGCGTGCGCCGCCCGGCGCGTACCGCGCGGGGTCGGCGCGGATGAGCGCCAGGTGCCCCACGTCCACGCTCGCCGTCCAGTCGTGCGTCGTCCTGGGCCGCATCGCCGTCCACCCTCCGCCGAGCCGTGCGGGTCGGTCCATCCTGGCCGTCCTCCGAGGCGGACACCACCACGCACCGCGGCGTCCTCGTCCGGCGCACGGGCCTCGCGATCGGCCACCCGGGTCGTCTCGATCCGTGCCGACCGTGCCGACCGTGCCGACCGTGCCGACCGTGCCGACCGTGCCGACCGTGCCGACCGTGCCGCCCGTGCCGACCACGCCGACCACGCCGACCGCGCCGGCCGTGCCGGCCGTGCGGCCGGGAGGGGCTCTGGCTCAGAGGGTGGGCGACGGCATCCGAGCGCGCAGCCAGCGGAGCTGGCGGTCGGCGTGCGCCGCCTCGCCGCCCTCGTGGTGGTTGTACGGGTAGACGGCGATCTCGCGGTCCGGCTCCGATCCGGTCAGCGCGCCCCAGTGGTTGTAGGTCGCGAACGCGGTCGAGGGCGGGCAGATCGTGTCCCGCAGCCCGGTCGCGAAGAGGGTCGCCGCCCGGGCGCGGCGGGCGAGGTGCATGCCGTCCACGTGGTCGAGCGTGCGGAGCACCTGGTCCTCCGCGCCGCGGTGCACGGCGAGGAAGCGGACCACCTCGGCGTAGGGGTCGGCGTCGGTGAGGCCGAGCGCGCGCCGCACGTGGCAGAGGAACGGGGAGCTGACCATGGCGGCGACGAGGTCCGGCACGAGGCCGGCGACCGCGGCCGCGAGCCCGCCGCCCTGGCTGTTGCCCACGATCGCGACCCGCTCCGGGTCGACGCCGTCGAGCGCGCGCACCGCGTCCACCGCCCGCACGGCGTCGGTGATGAGCCGGACGTAGTAGTACGTCGACGGCTCCAGGATGCCCCGCGTCACGAAGCCGGGCGCCGCGGGATCCGAGCCGACGGGGTCGGCGGTGTGCCCGCCGGAGCCGTACTGGCTGCCCTGCCCCCGCGTGTCCATGAGCAGGTGCGCGTACCCCGCCGAGGCCCACGCCAGCCGCTCCTGCGGGTAGCTGCGTCCGCGGCCGTAGCCGAGGTACTCGACCACGGCGGGCAGCGCGGCGCCGTCGGCGCCGGCGGGGCGGGAGTACCAGGCGCGGATCGGGTGCCCGTGGGCGCCCGTGAACGTCACGTCCCAGGTCCGCACGGTCTGCAGCGCGGTGTCGACCGGTCGGACGTCCGCGAGCACGGCGTGCGTGCGGGCGTCGTCGAGCGTCGCGCCCCAGAACGCGTCGAGGCCTTCGGGCTCGGTGACGTCCGGGCGGTACGTCTCGAGTCGGTCGAGCGGCAGGTCGAACAGCGCCACGGGCGCGCCTCCGGGGGTCTCGGCAGGGTCGGGTTGGTGGGCTGCTGGGCGGGCTCGCGGTCGCGGGTGCGTCGCGTCGGACGGCGTCGGGCGGCGGCCCGGTGCTCTCGCGCGCCACCAGCTCGACGGCGAGGTCGATCTTGGTCGGGACGGACATCCTCGCAACATTCTGCGGCGAGGCTAGCGCGCGACGAGCGGCGCCTCGCCGATCGCGTGCGCGAGCGCTTCGTGAAGCCTTCCGCCATGGCGTAGGCGGTCCTATCGTCGGTCCATGGCGATGAGCTTCCAGGTGACGGTGGACTGCGCCGACCCGCACGCGCTCGCGGACTGGTGGGCGGAGACGCTCGGCTGGGAGGTCGAGCCGTCGGACCCGGACTTCATCCGGTCCATGGTGTCCCAGGGCCACGCGTCCGAGGCGGACACCACCACGCACCGGGGCGTCCTCGTCTGGCGCACCGGCGCCGCGATCGGCCACCCGGACGGCGCGGGTCCGGCGGCGCGGATGCTGTTCCAGCTCGTGCCCGAGGGCAAGACCGTCAAGAACCGCATGCACCTCGACCTGCGCCCCGGGGACGGGGACGCCGACGCCGTCGTCGCCCGCCTCCTCGAGCGGGGCGCGACCTTCCTGCACACGGGCTCGGAGGGGCCGCAGAGCACCTGGACGACCCTGGCGGACCCCGAGGGCAACGAGTTCTGCGTGGCCTGACGCGTCAGTGGATGCGGCGCCCGTGGGCGTCGGGGACGCCGGACTTGCGCAGGACGTACGTGTTGAGCTGGTCGCGCCACTCGCGCGCGCTGCGCCGCTGCTCGGCCAGGCGCTCGGTGACGCGCGCGAAGACGTCGTCGGGCACGACGCCCTCGAGCCCGGCCCACCGCTCGGCCATCGCGTCGACGGCCTCGACGCCACGGAAGTGAGTGTCGTAGACGTGCTGGGCGACGCCCACGCCGCTGTGCAGCACGTGCGTCCACGGGACGTGGTGGAAGAACAGCAGGAGCTCGTCCGGGCACTCGGTCAGCGACTCGTAGACGTCGCGCCACGGCTCCGGGTACTGACCGGTGTACCCGGTGCCCGTGGCGCGCGTGCGGTCGACACCGATGCCGTCGCGGTCCGCGAAGTGGTAGGTGCCCCATGGCGTGTACTCGTACCCGTCGACGTCGGGCCCGTAGTGGTGGCCGGGCCGCACCATGAAGCCGACGCCGAGCGGTGCGGTGTAGTCCTCGTAGGTGCGCCACGAGCCGTCCATGACGTCGTGCAGGGCGGCCCGGAGCTCGGGGTCGTCGCCGAACGTGAGGCCGATCCACTCGTCGAGGACGTCGACGGCGGGCAGCGTCGGGTCCCACGCGAGGCGGCCGAACGCGTAGAGGTTCGCCTGTGCGAGGGGGTGGCCGGTCCAGAACTCGTCCGTGCCGACGTTGGAGACGGCCACGAGGCCGGCGCCGCGCCCGCCCGGCCCGTGCCCGGCCGCGAGGTCCGCGACGGTCGTGCCGGCGCCCCAGGGCCGGAACCCGAGCACCTCGGACCACTGCGGGCCCAGCCAGCACACGTGCCGCTGCTGCCCCGTGTACTCCTGCGTGATCTGCAGCTCCACCGCGAGGCGCGTGCGCGGCACGGCCGCGATGACCGGGGAGATCGGCTCGCGCGTCTGGAAGTCGATCGGACCGTACTTGACCTGGAGCACGACGTTCTCGTCGAACCGGCCGTCGAGCGGCGCGAAGTGGTCGTACGCCGCCCGCGCGCGGTCGGTCGAGCGGTCGCGCCAGTCCTGGCGGTGGTCGTAGACGAAGGCGCGCCAGAAGACGGTGCCGCCGTGCGGTGCGACCGCGCGCGCGAGCAGGTTCGCGCCGTCGGCGTGGTCGCGGCCGTACGCGAACGGGCCGGGCTGCCCCTCGGAGTCCGCCTTGACGACGAAGCCGCCGAAGTCGGGGATGCGGGCCCACACGGCCGCGGCCGCGCGGGTCCACCACGCGCGCACGTCGTCGTCGAGCGGGTCCGACGTCGCCAGGCCGCCGACAGTCACGGGGGCCGCGAACGAGACGGACAGGTGGGTCCGGATGCCGTGGCGCCGGAAGATCGCCGCGAGCGCCGCGACGTCGTCCAGGCCGTCGGTGAGCAGGTGCGCCTCGGCCCGGCCGACGTTGACGTTGTTGACGCTCACCCGGTTGACGCCCGTGGCGCCGAGCAGGCGCGCGTACTCGCGCACCCGCGTGAGGTCCGCGCGCAGCCTGCCGTCGAGCCAGAAGATCGAGTCGCCCGCGTACCCGCGCTCGACGTGCCCCATGACCGGGTGCACGCTCAGGTTGTCCCAGTGGTCGAGCATGCGGATCGGCTCGACCGGCTCGTGCCGCCCGAGGAACCCCGGGCCTGGGGCGCCGCCGGCGGCGTGCCGCACCAGGTGGTGCAGCCCGTAGAGCAGGCCCGGCCCGCCGCCCGCACGCACGACGACGACGTCGTCCTCGCGCGTGACCTCGAAGCCCTCCTCGCCCACGCCGTCGTGGCCGGTCGTCAGGACGACCTCGGCGCCCGCGGTCTCGCGGAGCAGGGCGCCCCCCCACCGGGCGGCCGCGCGCTCGACCTCGTCGCGGACGGTCTGGACGACCTCGCCGTCACCGACGACGGCGACCCGCTGGGCGCCGATCCAGGCGAAGGCGCGGTCCGGGAGCCAGGCGGGGTTCGTCATGCGCCCGAGGGTAAGGTCACCCGCCCTCGCCACCCACCTGGTGGTGCGCGGGTCGAGCGGTCCGGTGGCACGCTGAGCACCATGCCCGAAGACGACCTCGCCCTGCCGCGCGTCACCCCCGAGGAGCAGGGCGTCGCCTCGACCGCGCTGCTCGCCCTCGTCGACGCCCTCGAGGCGGTGCCGGAACCCCACGGGCTCGTGGTGGTCACGCGCGGGGCGGTCGTCGCCGAGGGCTGGTGGGCCCCGTACGGCCCCGAGCGCCCGCACCAGCTGTTCTCGCTGAGCAAGACGTTCACCGCGATCGCCGTCGGGCTCGCGGAGGCCGAGGGCCTGCTCTCCGTGGACGACCTGCTCCTCGACCACCTCAGCCTGGAGGAGGGCGAGCCGGACCCGCGGCTGGCGCGCATGCGCCTCGAGCACCTGCTGACGATGACGACCGGGCACCACGAGGACACGACCGAGCGCGTCATCGCGGAGCACGACTGGGTGCAGGCGTTCCTGAGCCTGCCCGTCGAGCACGAGCCGGGCACGCACTTCGTCTACAACACGACCGCGACGGCGATGCTCTCGGCCGTGGTCCAGCGCGTCACGGGCCAGCGGCTGCTCGACTACCTCACGCCCCGTCTCCTCGACCCGCTCGGCATCGCCGGCGCGACGTGGGAGCAGGCGCCGACCGGGTTCGACGCGGGCGGCTTCGGCCTGGCCGCGCGCACCGAGGACGTCGCGCGCCTGGGCGAGCTCCTGCGGTGCGACGGCGTCTGGCGCGGCCGGCGGCTCCTGCCCGAGGGCTGGGTCGCCCGCGCGAGCGCCGCGCGCACGCCGTCGGTCGGGACCACCGTGGACTGGGACCAGGGCTACGGCTACCAGCTGTGGCGCGGGCGGCACGGCTCCTTCCGGGGGGACGGCGCGTTCGGGCAGTTCTGCGTCGTGCTGCCGGACCAGGAGACGGTCGTCGCGATCACGGGCGGGACGCCGGACATGCAGGGCGTGCTCGACGCCATCTGGGCCCACCTGCTCCCCGCGGTCGCGAGCGCGCCCCTGCCGCCCGACCCGGCCGCCCACGCGCGCCTGGTCGAGCGCCTCGGGTCACTGCGGCACGACCCGCCCCTCGGCCGTCCGCCGCACGCCGGGCCCTGGCGGGGCGCCATCGAGGCGGTCGTGGACCCGAACCCGTCCGGCGTGACGGGCCTGCGCGTCATGACGGGGGACCAGCACACCCTCGTGTCCTTCGGTGTGGGGGACACCTGGCAGACGGTCCCGGCCCCGCACGGCCGCTGGCACCCCGACGAGATCACGCTCCCGTGGGACCTGCCCGCGCGGCCGGGCCACCGCGAGCCCGTCGTGGCCGCGGCGCGCGTGGACGACCACGGCGACCTGCGGGTGACGGTGCGCCTGATCGAGACGCCGTTCGTCGCGGACGTGCGGGTCTCGCGCGACGACGAGGACCTCACGGTCACGGGCGAGGCCAACGTCGCGTTCGGGCCCACGACCACGGGGCCCGTCCGCGCATGGGTCAGCGGCGAGGTGCCGGCCGACGCGTGAGCCGGACCACGACGGCCGACCCGAGCGTCACGGCCGCCGCGATCCCCGCGGCGACGGCGACCGCGGTGTCGCGCGGCTCGTCCGTCGTCCGGGCGATGGCCACCCACGTCAGGCCCCACGCGAGGGCGAGGGCGACGGCGATGCGGCCGCGGGTCCACAGCGCATAGGCCAGGCCGATGGCGGCCGCCGCCGCGAGCAGGACGACCGACCAGCCGGTCGCGCCCAGGCCGAGCTCGCCGACGTCGGACGCGGCCAGGGCGGCGGCCGTGTTCGCGATGGTGGCGATGGTCACCCAGCCCAGGTACAGCCCGAAGGTGCCGTCGACCACCAGCGTCTCGAGCCGCGAGCGCGGGGGCACCTCGCGGAGCACGGTCATCAGCAGCACCAGCACGACGAGCAGCGCGACGATCACCGCGACGCTCAGCCACAGGATCCCGGCCTGCACGACGCCGATCCACGCCGCGTTGAGCAGCATCGACGCGGCCGCCAGCCAGCCGGTCCGGCGCTGGCGCGCGTCCGTGCGCTGGGCGGGCAGCACCTGCCAGACGGCGTACGCGAGCAGGCCCGTGTAGATCACCGACCAGATCGAGAAGGCGGGCGAGCCGGGGGCGACGGGCGTGGCCGTGGCCGAGAGCGCGCCGTCGGCCGCCTCCGCGACCGGCGTCCCTCCGAGCGCGCCGGACCCGAGGAACGCGCCGGCGATCGCGAGGAGGGACAGGACGAGGACGCCGATCTGGCGCGTCAGGTCGGAGCGCGGCATGGCACGAGCCTCACAGCCGCGCCGAGGGGCCGCATCTTCAGCCGCGCGCGGCTGTGCCCTCCCAGGCGGTCCAGGACTCGGGGGCGAGGGTGAGGGTGCTCGACCCGGGGGCCGGGACGCTGCTCAGGCAGCGCTCGGCCACGCGGGCGGCGTGCTCCGGGCCCGCGACCGCGGGCTCGTGGTCCGCCACCAGCCGCGTGCCGGTGCCGAGCCGGACGTCCAGCCCGGTGTGCTCGAGCGTCACCTCGACCGGCTCCGGCGAGCGGTTGGTGCAGAAGAGCGCGAAGCGACCCGTCGCCTCGTCCCACGTCGCGGCAGCAGTGACCAGCGGCGTCTCGCCGTGGCGCGTCGTCGTCGTGGGGGACTCGACGCGCAGGTCCAGGGCCGAGCCCGACGCGAGCCGCGCCGTCGCCGCGAACGGGTGGAAGGTGGGCTGGCGCCACGCCTCGCCGCCGGGCTCGGTCATGATCGGTGCGATGACGTTGACGAGCTGCGCCAGGCACGCGACGGCGATCCGGTCGGCGTGGTTGAGGAGCGTCACGAGCAGGTCGCCGACGACGACGGCGTCGAGGCCCGAGTACACGTCCTCGATGATGCGCGGGGCGTCGCGCTGGAGCGGCAGGTTCGACTCGCCCGGGAACCGGGTCTTGAGGTACCAGACGTTCCACTCGTCGAACGAGATGGTCATGCGCTTGTCGGACCGGCGGCGGGCGGCCACGGCGTCGGCGGACGCCTCCACCCGGCGGATGAACGTGTCCATCGCCGTGCCCGACGCGAGGAAGGTCGCGCGGTCGCCGTCCATCTCCTCGTAGTAGGCGTGCATCGAGATGTGGTCGACGACGTCCCAGCAGTGCTCCAGGACGGTGCGCTCCCACGCGCCGAACGTGTCCATCTCCATCGACGACGAGCCGCACGCCACGAGCTCGATGCTGGGGTCCACCAGGCGCATGGCGTGGCCGGCCTGGGCCGCGAGGCGGCCGTACTCGTCGGCGCTCGTGTGGCCGATCTGCCAGGGGCCGTCCATCTCGTTGCCCAGGCACCACAGGCGCACCCCGTAGGGCTCGGTGCGGCCGTTCGCGATGCGCAGGTCGGCCCACCGCGACCCGGCCTCCCCGTTGCAGTACTCGACCAGTGCGGCCGCCTCGGCGACGCCGCGCGTGCCGAGGTTGACCGCCATCATCGGCTCGACGCCCATGCGCTCGGCCCACTGCAGGAACTCGTCGGTGCCCACGAGGTTCGGCTCGACCGTGCGCCACGCGAGGTCGATGAAGGGCTTGCGCTCGGCGACCGGCCCGACGCCGTCCTCCCACACGTAGTTGGAGACGAAGTTGCCGCCCGGGTAGCGCACGACGGTGGCCCCGAGCTCGCGCGTGAGGTCGGCCACGTCCTGCCGGAAGCCGTGCTCGTCGGCCGTCGGGTGGTCGGGCTCATGGATGCCGGTGTAGACCGCGCGGCCCAGGTGCTCGACGAACGAGCCGAAGAGGCGTCGGTCCACGGGACCGACGGTGAAGTCCGGGTGCATGATCACGCGCGCACGCGTCGTCGTCGACTCGCTCATGTGCAGATCACATCATGTTTGCGCTCACATGAGCGACACTGGCCGACGTGAGGCTGCTCGCAATCGGTGCGACGGGGTTCCTCAGCGGCGCCGTGGTGCGGGTGGCGGCCGCGCGCGGTCACGACGTCGTCGGGCTGAGCCGGCGCCCCGGGGCACTGCCGCCCGGGGTCCGGGCCCTGCACGCGGACCGCGACGACGCCGACGCCCTGCGCGCGGCGCTCGCCTCGCTGGGGGACTGGGTGCCCGACGCCGTCGTCGACTCGTGCGGCTACACCGTCGCGGGCGCGCAGGCCGCGGCGGCGGCGCTCGCGGACGTCCCGGCGTACGCGTACGTCAGCAGCATCAGCGCCTACTCCGGGTGGCCGCCCGGCCCGGTGCGGGGCGAGGACGACCCGACCTTCGGCCCGGACGCGGACCTCGACGACTACGGGCCCATGAAGGCGCAGAGCGAGCGGGTGCTCGCGGCGGGGTTCGGCGACCGGCTGCTCGCCGCCCGGGCGGGGCTCATCATCGGGCCGGGCGACGGCACCCGGCGACTGACCTCGTGGCTGCACCGGATCGCGACGCAGGACCGCGTCACCGTGCCCGCCTCCGACGTCCCCGTGGCCTTCGTGGACGCGCGCGACCTGGCGGGGTGGCTCGTCGCGATGGTCGAGCGCGGTGAGGCGATGCCGGCGGGGCCGGTCACCGCGACCGGGCCCGCGGGGATGACGACCTTCCACGGGATGCTCGAGGCGTGCCGCGCCGCGGTGGCCGCGGCGGGCGGCACCCCGGCGGCGCTCGTCCCGGTGCCCGAGGAGGCGCTGCTCGCCGCGGGCGTGGAGCCCTGGCGGGACCTGCCGTTCTGGCTGCCCGACGACGTCGCCCGTACCGCCTGGGACGTCGCGACCGACCGGGCGCGCGAGCTCGGCCTGCCGACGCGGCCGGTCGAGGAGTCCGTCGCGGACGCCTGGCGCTGGGTGCTCGACACCGGGTTCGAGCACCCGCCGCTCGACGCCCGGCTCCACCGGGCGTGAGATGACCATGGACGCTACGGTGTGCGGCGATCCCGCGAGACAGGAGACCGCATGCGCCGCCCTGCCGTTCGAGGAGCCGCCCTCGCCCTGAGCGTGGCACTGCTGGCCGCCTGCGGCGGCGGAGGCGAGGGGTCCGGCCCCGACCCGGTCCCGGCGTCGCCGACGCCCACGCCGGTGGACACGAGCGCCGTGGCGGCCACCTCAACGCTGCACCTCGACGGCGTGGACGTCGAGGTCGAGGTCCTGCCGGTCGTGCGGACCGGCGACCATGCGGTGCTCACGCTGGACCTGACGATGCCGGACGTCGGCGAGGACCCGATCCTGCTGGGCCTGGCGCTGGGCGGCACCGGCGTGCTGACCCTGCCCGTGCTCGCCGGCGTGCGCCTGGTGGACCTCGAGCGCGACGTGGTGCACACCGTCGCGACCGACCCGGGCGGCTACGCCGTCACCACGGTGGACGGCGCCGTCGCGCTCTACCCGGGGACGACGCTGCGGGTGCAGACCGCGTACGCCGCGCCACCGGCGGACGTCACGTCGATGGGCCTGTTCCTGCCCGGGGGGCCGTACCTGCCCGAGGTCCCCGTCGTCGAGGGCGAGGTGCCCGAGCCGGACGCGCCCGGCGACACGCCGGAGGAGCCGACCGAGCGGCTCGTCCTGGAGACGGTCGTCGAGGCGCCGGTCGCGGGCCTCGAGTCGTTCACCGCCGAGCTCGCCGGCGCCGTGCAGACGCTGACGACGACCGAGGAGGTCCAGGTCACGCTCGGGTCCGACGTGCTGTTCGCCGTCGACTCGGCCGACCTCACCGAGGGTGCGCAGGCGGCGCTCGACGTCGCCGCGGGCCACCTCGCCGGTCGTGAGCCGGGGACGGTGACGGTCGTCGGCCACACCGACGACGTCCTGGACGACGCCTACAACCAGGACCTGTCGGTGCGGCGCGCGCAGGCCGTGGCCGCGGCGCTCGCCGAGCGCGTCGACACGGACCGGTTCGAGATCGTCGCCGAGGGCCGCGGCGAGTCCGAGCCGCTCGTCCCCAACACCGACGACGCGAGCCGTGCCCAGAACCGGCGCGTCGCGCTGACGCTCGCGTCGCAGATCACGCAGACCGTCGAGGTCCAGACGGGCGGGGAGCTGCCGCCGTTCGAGGACGGGCCGGTCGGGACCGGCGCCGAGGGGGTGCTCGTCGCCTACGCCGGCGGTACGCACCGCGTCACGGCGCCGCAGGCCCGCCGGGTCGACGGGCACCTCGTCCTCGACCTGGAGGTCGCCGCCGTGGACGAGCGCGCGCTCCACGGCGTCTCGTTCCTGTCCAGCGTCTGGAGCTACCGGGGCGCCAGCTTCGCGCCGCAGCGCTCCGCGTCCGGCGTGGTCCTGCTGCGCGGTGCGACGGCCGTGTACCCGATGGACTACCTCGACGCGGTGAGCGAGAGCGGCAAGGAGCAGTGGCTGCCGCTGACCGACCTCGAGACGCTCAGCGACATGGCACCGGGCGCCACGCGCACCTTCAGCATCGTCTACCCCGACGTCGGCGAGCTGGACGAGATCGCCGTGCAGGTCGGCGGCGGGCTCGGTCAGGCGCCGTTCCGGCTCACCGACATCCCGGTGCGCTGAGGCTCAGACGCCGCCGGGGAACCCGAGCTGGCGCCAGGCCTCGTAGACGGCCAGCGCCGCCGAGTTCGACAGGTTCAGCGAGCGGCGGCCCGGCAGCATCGGGATGCGCAGCTGCTGCGTGATGCGCGGGTGGGCCACGACGTCGTCGGGCAGGCCCGTGGGCTCCGGGCCGAAGAGCAGCACGTCGCCGTCGCGGTACCCGACGTCGGTGAAGCGCTCCGTCGCGTGCGTGGTGAAGGCGAAGACGCGCGCGTCGGGCAGGGCGTCGAGCGCGGTCGCCAGGTCCGGGTGCACGACGACGTGCGCGAGGTCGTGGTAGTCGAGGCCGGCACGGCGCAGCTTGGGCTCGGACAGGTCGAAGCCGAGCGGCTCGACGAGGTGCAGCGCCGAGCCCGTCGCCGCGGAGGTGCGGATGGCGCTGCCGGTGTTCCCGGCGATGCGGGGCTCGAAGAACATGACGTGGAGCACGGGGGAAGTCTCGCAGGCCCGCCGGCGGCCACCGTCGTCGCGCCGCACTAGCGTGGGCCCATGACTCCCCACGTCGCCGCCGACGACCGCTACGACTCGATGACGTACCGCCGCACGGGCCGCAGCGGGCTCGACCTGCCGGAGCTCTCGCTCGGCCTGTGGCACAACTTCGGGCACACCAAGCCGTTCGAGACGCAGCGCGCGATCCTGCTGCGCGCGTTCGACCTCGGCATCACGCACATCGACCTCGCCAACAACTACGGCCCGCCCCCGGGCTCGGCCGAGGAGGCGTTCGGCCACGTGCTCGCGAGAGACCTGCGGCCGTACCGCGACGAGCTCGTCATCTCGACCAAGGCCGGCTACGACATGTGGCCGGGCCCGTACGGCGACGGCGGCTCGCGCAAGTACCTGCTGTCCTCGCTCGACCAGTCGCTCGCGCGCATGGGGCTCGACCGGGTCGACATCTTCTACTCCCACCGGCCCGACCCCTCGACCCCGATCGAGGAGACGATGGGCGCGCTCCACACGGCCGTGACCAGCGGCAAGGCGCTCTACGCGGGCATCTCGAACTACTCGCCGTCGCAGACGCGCGAGGCGGCACGCGTGCTGGGCGAGCTCGGGACGCCGCTGCTCATCCACCAGCCCTCCTACTCGATGTTCAACCGGCACGTCGAGCGCGTCGCCGAGGGGGAGACCGAGACGCTGCTCGACGTCGTCGGGGACCTCGGCATCGGGACCATCGTGTTCTCGCCGCTCGCGCAGGGGCTCCTCACCGACCGCTACCTGTCGGGCGAGGTGCCGGCCGACTCGCGCGCCGCCGTCGGGCACTTCCTCACCGCCGAGCGGATCTCCCAGACCTACCTCGCGCGGGCGCGCGCGCTCAACGACATGGCGGCGGAGCGCGGTCAGAGCCTCGCGCAGCTCGCGCTGTCGTGGGTGCTGCGCGACGAGCGGATCACGTCGGCCCTCATCGGCGCGAGCAGCGTCGCGCAGCTCGAGGACAACGTCGCCGCGCTCCGGGCCGCGCCGCTCACGGCCGACGAGCTCGCGGCGATCGAGGAGCACGCGGTCGACGGCACGGGTCGCTGACGGCGGCCTCTGGCGGCCCTGGGGGCCCCGCCGTCAGCGGGCGAGGGCGAGCGGCTCGATCTCCGGCCGGGGATCCGTGCGCAGCCGCGCGTGGGTCTCGACGTCGAACCGCTCGGCGCCGTAGCGCAGCTTCGCCCGCTCGATGCCCTCGGCGGTGAACCCGGCGGCGGTCGCCACGCGGCACGACGCCGGGTTGTTGACCCGGTGCCCGAGCTCGAGGCGGAAGAGGCCGAGCTCGTCGAAGGCCCAGCGGGCGACGGTCGCCACGGCGCGGGTCGCGAGGCCGCGGCCGCGTGCGCTCGCGGTGAGCCAGTACGACGTCCACGCCGTGTCGTGGCGCGGGTCGAGGTGGCTGATGCCGACCGTGCTGACCGCGACGCCGTCGACCGTGATCGCGTGCAGGCCGCGGTCGAGCAGGTGCGCCGTGATGTAGTCCGCGCAGTCCTCGACGGTGCGCAGGGCCGCGCCGCCCAGCTGGGTCGCGAGGTCCGGGCTCTGGGCCACGGCGTCGCGCAGCGCCGGCGCGTCCTGCACGGTCCACGGCCGCAGCGCCGCCGTCGCGCGGTCCAGCCCGGCGCTCATCCGCGCACGGCCGCGACGAGGGCTGCCCAGTCCGCGCCGCCCCCGTCGGCCTCGGGGACCGCGAGCGTCCGGACGACCGCCTCGACCGGGAGCGGCGCGTACAGGTGCGGGTAGCGCTCCTCGCCGCCCTCCAGGTTCTCCCACCGCACCTCGACGCCGTGCCGGGCGAGTCGGTCGAGGTCCACGACCAGCAGCACGAGGTCGGCGGCGGCGTCGTCGCCGTGGACGGCGGCCCCGACGGCCGGCAGCTGGGCGGGCGTCGCGGCGTGGACGTAGCCGACCTGCTCGAACGACGCGCCCCGGGTCGATCGCTCGTACACGCCGCGCTCGCGGGCGGCGTCCCAGTACGTGCGCTCGGCGAGGTGCAGGACGGTGGGGGCGATGGCCATCCGAGCACGGTAGCGGCCTCCCGCGGCGCTCAAGGGATGATGGCGGCGACCAAGGAGGTGGCAGTGCGCGTTCCCGGAAGCTCTCGCCTGGAGCTGATCAGCGAGGTGCTCGTCGTCGGTGCGGTGGTGGCGGTGCTGAGCCTGCCCGTCGTGACGGCGGTGCCCGCCCTCGCCGCGGGCGCGCGGCGGGTGCGGCGCGGCGCGGACGGGTTCGCCGAGCCGCCCGTGCGGACGGTCGTGCGGGACACCGGCCGCGCCCTGCG
>NZ_JACEXH010000056.1:0-18560 GCF_014525465.1 Actinotalea sp. JY-7885
CCGCTGCGGCCCGGCGACCTGCTGCCGCTCGGCCGGCCGGCGCCGGACCTCGCGCCGGCAGCGCCGGTCGCCCCGGGCGAGCGCCCGGACGTGACGAGCGCGTGGGAGGTCGGCGCGCTCGAGGGCCCGCACGCGGCCCCGGAGTTCTTCACGCCCGACGACGTCGCCGCCTTCTACGCCGCCACCTGGAGCGTGCACTTCAACTCCGCCCGCACGGGCGTGCGCCTCGTCGGACCCAAGCCGACGTGGGCCCGGCCGGACGGCGGCGAGGCGGGCCTGCACCCGTCCAACATCCACGACACCCCGTACGCCGTCGGCGCGGTCGACTACACGGGAGACCTGCCGATCCTCCTCGGCCCGGACGGCCCGAGCCTGGGCGGCTTCACCTGCCCGGCCACGGTCGCCGTCGGGCAGATGTGGAAGCTGGGGCAGCTCCGCCCGGGCGACACCGTGCGGTTCGTGCCCGTGGACGAGGCGCAGGCGGCGGCGCTGCGGACCCGGCCGCAGTCGGTGCCGACGGCCTCGCGCCCGGCGCACGGCGACGGCGGCGTCCTCGGCCGGCTCGACCCCACCGACACCCGCCCCGCGGTCACCTACCGGCGCAGCGGCGACGACAACCTGCTGGTCGAGTACGGCGCGATGGAGCTCGACCTCGCGTCCCGCCTGCGCGTGCACGCACTCGCCGAGGCGGTCACCGAGCGCCTCGGGGCACCCGGCGCGGGACGGCGCGGCGGGCTCGTCGACGTGACGCCGGGCATCCGGTCGCTGCAGCTCCACCTCGACCCGGACACGCTGTCGCTGCGCCGCGTGCTCGACGTCGTGCAGGAGGTCGAGGCGGAGCTGCCCCCGACGAGCGAGCTGGTCGTGCCGAGCCGCACGGTGCACCTGCCCCTCTCGTGGGACGACCCGTCCACGCGTGAGGCGATCGAGCGCTACACGGCCGGGGTGCGCGACGACGCGCCGTGGTGCCCGTGGAACATCGAGTTCATCCGCCGGATCAACGGGCTGGACAGCGTCGACGACGTCTACCGCACCGTGTTCGACGCCCGGTACCTCGTGCTCGGGCTGGGCGACGTCTACCTCGGCGCTCCCGTGGCCACGCCGCTCGACCCCCGCCACCGGCTCGTGACGACGAAGTACAACCCGGCCCGGACGTGGACGCCCGAGAACGCCGTGGGCATCGGCGGGGCCTACCTGTGCATCTACGGCATGGAGGGCCCCGGCGGCTACCAGTTCGTGGGCCGCACCGTCCAGGTGTGGTCGACCCACCGCCAGCGCGGGGCGTTCGAGCCGGGCACGCCCTGGCTGCTGCGGTTCTTCGACACGATCCGCTGGTACCCGGTCAGCGCCGAGGAGCTCCTCGACAACCGCGCCGACATGGCGGCGGGACGGCTCGACCTGCGCATCGACGAGGGCACGTTCGCGCTGGCGGACCACGAGCGGTTCCTCGCCGAGAACGCCGGCTCGATCGCGGACTTCCGCGCGCAGCAGGCGGCCGCGTTCGGCGCGGAGCGGGATGCGTGGCAGGCGGCGGGCGAGTTCGACCCACGGCCCGAGCCCGAGCTCGCCGCCGTGGGCGCCGCCCCCGGGGTGGGCGTGCCGGACGGCTGCGACGGCGTCGAGGCGCCGTTCGTCGCGACCGTCTTCCGCGTCGACGTGCGGCCGGGCGACGTCGTCGGGCAGGGGCAGACGCTCCTCGCCCTGGAGGCGATGAAGATGGAGGCGCCCGTCGTGGCAACCGCGCCGGGCGTCGTCGTCGACGTGGTGGTCGCGCCGGGCGACCAGGTCGGTCCGGGCCAGGTGCTCGTCGTCGTCGAGCGGCGGGAGGCCGCCTGAGCCTGCCCCGGGTGCGCGCCGGTCAGGCGGCGGGGCGCGGATGGGTCCGGGCCGATGAGTCCGGCCGTCCCGGGGAGTCGGCCGTGGTGGAGGCGCACCGACCCGGCGCGCCGCGGCCCCAGGAGGACGCATGGCGATCGTCTCGACCCTGTTCATCTCGCTCGACGGCGTCGCCGAGGTCGAGCCCGCGTGGCACTTCCCCTACTTCGACGAGCGCATGGGCGCGGCCGTCGACGAGGACTACCAGGGCGCCGACGTGCTCCTGCTCGGGCGCGTGACCTACGACAGCTTCGCGGGCGCGTGGCCCGGGCGGGAGGCCGCGGGAGGCCAGGACGCCGCGTTCGCGAAGCAGCTGGGCGACCTCCGCAAGGTGGTGGCCACGCGCGGCGACCAGGACCTCGGCTGGCGCAACGTCGAGCGCCTCGACGGCGACCTCGCGGCGTCGGTCCGCGCGCTGGCGGCCGAGCCCGGCGTCGGCAAGGTCCTCGTCGCCGGCTCGATCTCCGTGGTCCGCCAGCTCCTCGCGGCGGGCCTCCTCGACGAGCTGCGGCTCCTCGTCCACCCGGTCGCCGCCCGCCGCGGCGAGCGTCTGTTCGACGAGGGGGAGCCGATCTACCCGCTGCGTCTGCTGCGCTCGGAGGTCTACCCGACCGGCGTCGTCCGCCTGATCTACGCCCCCGCGGAGCTGCCGTCGCAGGGCGGCTACGAGGAGGCCATGGAGCACCTCCCCGCCGCGACCGCAGGCTGACCGACGCCACCGCGCACGCCGGAGGGTGCCCCAGGGCGGGCGCAACCCTCCGCGCGAACCGGCCCGCGCGGCGTCAGGCGTCGTCGGAGAGCAGGAGCTCGGCGGTGAGCTCGTCGACGACGAGGTCCGTGACCACCCCGGCCGCGAGCGCGGCGCGCAGCGGGACCACCTTGTTGTCGCCCGCGACGGCGCACACGCGGCGCGGCACCCGCTGGAGCTCGACGGGGGTCGGGCCCGTCGCGCGCGCGTTGAGGGCGACGTCCTCGTAGCTGCCGTCCGCCCGCAGGAAGACGGTGCACACGTCGCCCACCACGCCCTCGTCGTGCAGCAGCGTGATGTCCTCGGCGTCGAGGTAGCCGGCCGAGTACACGTGGCTCGGCAGGCCGCCGCCGACGGCGCCGACGCCGAACAGGGCGATGTCCGCGCGCCGCTGCACGTCGAGCACGCGCCGGACCGAGCGCTCGCGCCACATCGCGGCCTTCGTCTCGGGGTAGTCGAAGAACGCCGGCACCGGGAAGTGGTGCACCGTCGCGTCGAAGGCCGCGCCGAAGCCGGAGATGAGGTCGCTCGCGTACTCGATGCCGCTCGTGCGCGTGTTGGCGGCGCCGTTGAGCTGCACGACGGCGCTGCCCCGCGTCGCCTTGGGCATGAGGCGGCGGCCGACGGCGGCCAGCGTCGTGCCCCACGCGATGCCGAGGACCATGTCGGAGTCGAACCACGAGCCGATCAGCTTCGCCGTGGTGAGCGCGACCTGGTCGAGCCGGTCGATCTCCGTCGCCGAGTCCGGGACCGGCGCGACGTAGGCCTCGATGCCGTACCGGCCGGCGATCGTCTCCCGCAGGCCCGGCGCCCGCGTGCGGCCCGGACGCAGCGTGATCTCGACGAGCCCCGTCTCGCGCGCGCGCTTGATGAGGCGCGAGACCGTCGACCGCGACGTCCCCAGCTGCCGCGCGATGACGTCCATCTTGAGGTCCTGGAGGTAGTACATGGACGCCGCCTTGAGCACGTCCTCGCGGACGTCCTCGCGCGGTTCGCGACCGACGTGGACCACCGCTCACCTCCTGGTGCCGGGGGCGCCGGCGGAGCTGCGTTGCACGTTCGTGCACTCGGGTTGCGCGAACGTTCGCGCATGGGAAGCATAGGGCTGTCGCGCGGCCGACACCCTGTCACCGGGACTCCCGTCCCCCAGGCGTCGTGCGCGGCATCGGCTCCCGGGACGTACCGGAGCCCGAGGAGGCACCGTGAAGACAGCGGCACTGACGCCGGCGGCACGCGAGGAGGCGCTCACGGCGCTGGCGCGGTCGAGCGAGGGCGAGGAGCTCGACGTCCTGGTGATCGGGGGCGGCGTCACGGGCGCCGGCATCGCGCTCGACGCGGTGACGCGCGGGTTGCGCGTGGGCCTCGTCGAGGCGCAGGACTGGGCCAGCGGCACGTCGAGCCGGTCGAGCAAGCTCGTCCACGGCGGCCTGCGCTACCTGCAGATGCTCGACTTCAACCTCGTCCACGAGGCGCTGACCGAACGGGACCTGCTGCTGAAGAAGATCGCGCCGCACCTCGTGCGCCCGGTCTCGTTCCTCTACCCGCTCGAGCACCGCGTCTGGGAGCGTGCGTACGTCGGCGCCGGCGTCGCCCTCTACGACGTGCTCGCGAGCATCGCCCCCGGGCACCGCGCGATGCCGTGGCACCGCCACGTGACCCGCACCGGCATGGAGCGCCTCTTCCCCGACCTGCGCCACGACGCCGCCGTCGGCGCGGTCCGCTACTGGGACGCGAGCGTCGACGACGCCCGCCTCGTGGCGACGCTCGTCCGCACGGCCGCCACGTACGGCGCGCACACGGCCAGCCGCACGCAGGTCGTCGAGCTCACGCGCCGGGCGACCGGCGTCGTCAACGGCGCCGTCGTGCAGGACCTCGAGACCGGCCGCCGCATCACCGTCCACGCCGACCAGGTCATCAACGCGACCGGCGTCTGGACGGAGGAGACCGAGGCCCTCGCGGGCGACGAGGGCGGCCTGCACGTGCTGGCGTCCAAGGGCGTCCACATCGTCGTGCCGCGCGAGCGCATCCGCGGCGACGTCGGCCTGATCCTGCAGACCGAGAAGAGCGTCCTGTTCGTCATCCCGTGGTCGCGGTACTGGGTCATCGGCACCACCGACACCCCGTGGGAGCAGGAGCTCACGCACCCCGTCGCCACCGCGGCGGACATCGACTACGTCATCGAGCACGCGAACGCCGTGCTCGCCGACCCGATCTCGCGCGACGACGTCATCGGCACGTGGGCGGGGCTGCGCCCGCTGCTGCAGCCGGGCACCAAGGCGGGGACGTCGTCGGCCAAGGTCTCGCGCGAGCACACCGTGGCCTCGCCCACGCCGGGCCTGACGGTCATCGCGGGCGGGAAGCTCACGACGTACCGCGTCATGGCCAAGGACGCCGTCGACTTCGCGATCGGCGAGCGCGCGAAGAGCCTGCCGTCGATCACGGACCGCATCTCGCTGGCGGGGGCCGAGGGCCACGCGGTGCTCCAGCGCCAGGCGAAGCGCATCGCGCGCACCTACGGCTGGTCCCGGCCGATGGTCGACCACCTGCTGCACCGGTACGGCTCGCTGCTCACCGACCTCATGGAGATGGTCGACGCCGACCCGTCGCTCGGCCGCCCGCTCGAGGGGGCCCCGGCCTACCTGCGCGCGGAGGTCGCCTACGCCGCCTCGCACGAGGGCGTCCTGCACCTCGAGGACGTGATGATCCACCGCACGCGCCTGGTCTACGAGCAGCGCGACCGCGGTCTGGCCGCCATCGAGGAGATCGCCGACCTCGTCGCGGAGCGCCTCGGGTGGGACGCGGAGCGTCGCGCCGAGGAGGTCGCCGCCTACACTGCGCGCTGCGAGGCGGAGGAGGCGGCGTCCTTCGAGCCCGACGACGCCTCGGCCGAGGCGGCGCGGCTGCGCGTCCCGGACGTCACGCCGCTCGTCGAGCTCGGGACGCCAGGTCCGGGGCCCGGGCTCAAGCCCGGCTCGCCCGCCGACTCGAAGGGGGCGGCCGGACCGTACGGCACCTGACCGCCGGTCCTCCTCTCCGCGCGACCCGCGGAGCTCACGTGACAACGAAGTCCCGAGTGAATAGAGGAACGCATGGACGTGACCCTGACCGACATCTTCGTCTCGGAGTTCATCGGCACGACACTGCTCCTGCTCATGGGTGCAGGCGTCGTCGCCAACGTCATCCTCCCGACGACCAAGGGTTTCAACGGGGGCTGGCTGCTCATCAACTTCGGCTGGGGCCTCGCGGTCTTCGTCGGTGTGTTCGCGGCGTGGGCCTCGGGCGCACACCTGAACCCCGCCGTGACCGTCGGCCTGGCGGCCAACGACCCGGGCGGCGAGTTCATGCCGGGTGTCCCGATCGACGTGACGTCCATCGGGGTCTACTTCGGCGCCCAGCTCCTCGGCGCGTTCCTCGGCGCCGTGCTGGCCTGGGCCGCGTACAAGAAGCACTTCGACCAGCCGGAGGCCGACGGCGCCACCAAGCTCGCCGTCTTCGCGACGGGCCCGGCGATCCGCTCCTACGGCTGGAACTTCCTCACCGAGGTGCTCGGCACGTTCGTGCTCGTCTACATCGTCATCCAGTTCGGCAACACGCCGCACGAGATGGGGCCCCTCGCGGTGGCCCTGGTGGTCGTCGGCATCGGCGCGAGCCTCGGTGGCCCCACGGGGTACGCCATCAACCCGGCCCGTGACCTCGGCCCCCGCATCGCGCACGCGGTCCTGCCCATCCCCGGCAAGGGCTCGAGCGACTGGGGCTACGCGTGGGTGCCGATCGCCGGCCCCCTCGTGGGCGGCGTGCTCGCCGGCCTGCTCGCGGCCGCCGTCATCTGAGCGTCCGACGCTCCCGTACCCATCCCTCCCCGCACGACGACGTGAAGGACTGACATGGCTGACTACATCCTTGCCATCGACCAGGGCACCACGAGCTCCCGGGCCATCGTGTTCGACCACTCCGGCACCATCGTGGCCACCGGCCAGAAGGAGCACGAGCAGATCTTCCCCAAGCCGGGCTGGGTCGAGCACGACCCGATGGAGATCTGGACCAACGTGCGCGAGGTGGTCGGCCTCGCGCTGACCCGCGCCAACCTGACGCACCACGACGTGGCCGCCGTCGGCATCACCAACCAGCGCGAGACCGCCGTCGTGTGGGACCGCACGACGGGCAAGCCGATCTACAACGCGATCGTCTGGCAGGACACGCGCACGCAGAAGATCTGCGACCAGCTCGCCGCGCTGGGCGGCGGCGCCGAGCGCTACAAGGAGCGCGTCGGGCTCCCGCTGGCCACCTACTTCTCGGGCCCCAAGGTCCGCTGGATCCTCGACAACGTCGAGGGCGCTCGCGAGAAGGCGGAGCGCGGCGAGCTCGCGTTCGGCAACACGGACGCGTGGGTGCTGTGGAACATGACCGGCGGGACCGACGGCGGCGTCCACATCACCGACGTCACGAACGCGTCGCGCACGCTGCTCATGAACATCGACTCGCTCACCTGGAACGAGGAGATCGCGCAGGAGATGGGCGTGCCCCTCTCGATGCTGCCCGAGATCCGGTCCTCGTCCGAGGTGTACGGCAAGGGGCGCCGCGGCGGCATGGTGCCGGACGTGCCGATCGCCGGCATCCTCGGCGACCAGCAGGCCGCGACGTTCGGCCAGGCCTGCTTCGAGGTGGGCACCGCCAAGAACACGTACGGCACCGGCAACTTCATGCTCCTCAACACGGGCACCGAGCCGATCCAGTCCAAGAACGGCCTGCTCACGACCGTCTGCTACAAGCTCGGCGAGCGGCCGCAGGTCTACGCGCTCGAGGGCTCGATCGCGGTGACCGGGTCCCTGGTGCAGTGGATGCGGGACAACCTCGGGCTGATCAAGGACGCTCCCGAGATCGAGAAGCTCGCCGCCACGGTGGACGACAACGGCGGGGCGTACTTCGTGCCGGCGTTCTCGGGCCTCTTCGCGCCGTACTGGCGCTCGGACGCGCGCGGCGCGCTGGTCGGGCTCACGCGCTACGTCAACAAGGGCCACATCGCCCGCGCGGCGCTCGAGGCCACGGCGTTCCAGACCCGCGAGGTGCTGGACGCCATGAACGCCGACTCGGGCGTGGACCTCACCGAGCTCAAGGTCGACGGCGGCATGATCGCCAACAACCTGCTCATGCAGTTCCAGGCCGACATCCTCGGGGTCCCCGTCGTGCGGCCCCAGGTCGCGGAGACGACGGCGCTCGGCGCGGCCTACGCGGCCGGCATCGCCGTCGGCTTCTGGGACGGCGAGCAGGACGTCATCGACAACTGGGCCGAGGACCGCCGCTGGGAGCCGTCGATGGACGACGCGGAGCGCGACCGCACGTACCGGAACTGGAAGAAGGCCGTGACGAAGACCTTCGACTGGGTCGACGACGACACGGAGTGACCCACCCCGCGGGGTGACCCGCGACGACGCCGTACCGGTTCAGGAGGGGCCCGGCCAGCAGGCCGGGCCCCTCTGCCGTCCCCGTGCGCGGTCAGCCGGGCGGGTCCGTCACCGACGCGAGGAGCGTCCGGAGGAGGTCGTCGAGACGACGGCGCTCGGCGTCGGAGAGCCCCGAGGCGAGCCGCCGCTGTGTCTCGAGGCCGGCGGCGACGGCGGCGTCGACCACGTCGCGACCGCGCTCGGTCAGCGACACGAGCAGGGCTCGACGGTCGGCCGGGTCCGGCGACCGGCGCACGAGGCCGGCACGCTCGAGGCGGTCGATCCGGCCGGTCGTCCCGCCCGAGGTCAGCATGAGGCTCGCGGTCAGGCCCGACGGCGACAGCGCGAACGGCTCCCCGGAGCGGCGCAGGGTCGCGAGCACGTCGAAGTCGGCGCGCGTGATGCCGTGCTGCGCGTACGTCGCCTCCACCGCGTCGCCGGAGAGGCGCGAGATCCGGTAGATGCGGCCGAAGAGGCCCATGGGCCCGGTGTCGAGCTCGGGCCGCTCGGCGGCCCACTGCTCGAGGATCCGGTCGACGCCGTCCGGTGCTGCCATGGCTCGGATGATGCCACGGTCTCGACAGATGTCCTAGCGGTAAGTATCTTGCGCCTAAGATACTTAGGAGGATGAGATGTCGAGGCTGTCGCTCCTGCTCGTCACCGCCGTGGCACCCGCGGTCTGGGGTACGACGTACGCGACGACCACTCTCCTGCTCCCGCCGGACCGCCCGCTCCTCGCCGCGACGCTCCGCGCGCTGCCCGCGGGCCTCCTCCTCCTCGCCGTCGGTCGGCGCCTGCCGCGCGGGTCGTGGTGGTGGCGCGCGACCGTCCTCGGGGCGCTCAACATCGGCGTCTTCTTCGCCCTGCTCTTCCTCGCGGCCTACCGCCTACCGGGCGGCGTCGCGGCGACGCTCGGGGCGGTGCAGCCGCTCGTCGTCGCCGGCCTGTCCGCCCTGGTGCTGCACGAGCGGGTCCGGGCGCGGACCGTGGTCGCAGGCCTGGTCGGCGTCGTCGGCGTTGCCCTCCTGGTGCTGCGCGCGAGCGCGCGGCTCGACACGGTCGGCGTGGTCGCCGGGCTCGTCGCGACCGGGGCGATGGCACTCGGGCTCGTCCTCACCCGTCGCTGGGGACGGCCGGTCGGCCTGCTCACCGCGACGGCGTGGCAGCTGACCGCCGGCGGGCTGCTCCTCGTGCCGGTGCTGCTCGTGGCCGAAGGGCTACCCACGCACCTCACCGGGCGGAACCTGGCCGGCTTCGCGTACCTCACGCTCGTGGGCACGGCGCTCGCGTACGCGCTGTGGTTCCGAGGGCTCGAGCGGCTGTCGCCGACGCACGTCTCGTTCCTCGGCCTGCTCAGCCCGCTGGTCGCGACCGCGGTCGGCGTCCTCGCGCTCGGCGAGCGCCTGACGCCGTGGCAGGTGCTCGGCGCCGCCCTCGCCCTCGCGGGCCTCGTCGCCGCCCAGCTCCCCTCCCGCGCGACCCGCCGGGCGACCCGCGAGGCGGCCGGGGCGGTTGCCGGGCGGGGGTGGGCTGGGAGGATGGCCGGATGCGAGTGACTGTCACGGGTGCGTTCGGCAAGGCGGGGCGGGTGGCCGTCGAGGACCTCGTCGCGCACGGGTACGAGGTCCTCGCCACGGACGTCGCCGGGCCACCCGGGGCCGACGCCGGCCTCGCCGCGGACCTCCTCGTCGCGGACCTCACCGACTACGGGCAGGTCGTCGAGGTCCTGGCGGGCTCGGACGCCGTCGTGCACCTCGGCAACATCCCGGCGCCCGGCCGGACCACGGGCCCCGAGACGCTGCACCGCAACCAGGCGATGAACGCGAACGTCTTCCTCGCGGCCGCGCGGCTGGGGCTGCGGCGCGTGGTGTGGGCGTCGAGCGAGACCACGCTCGGGCTCCCGTTCGACGACGCGCCGCCGCGCTACCTGCCCGTCGACGAGGCGCACTTCCCGCACCCGACGACGGAGTACGCGCTCTCCAAGGTGCTCGGCGAGCAGATGGCGGAGCACGTCTCGGCGTGGTCGGGCATCCCGTTCGTCGGGCTGCGGATCTCCAACATCCACCGGCCGCAGGACTACGCCGCCGTGCCTGACTACTGGCCAGACGCGCGGTCGCGCGCCTGGAACGCGTGGGGGTACGTGGACGTGCGCGACGTCGCCCAGGCGTGCCGGCTCGCGCTCGAGGCGACGACGACGGGGTCCCGCAACGTCATCGTGGCCGCGGCCGACACGATCATGGACCGGCCGTCCGCCGAGCTCGTGGCCGAGGTGTTCGGCGACGTGCCCCTCACGCGCGAGCTCGGCGAGTTCGAGACGCTGCTGGCGATCGACGCCGCGCGCGAGCTGCTCGGCTACGAGCCCGCGCACTCCTGGCGGGACGAGCTCGGGCCCCACGGCGAGGCGCCCGACGTCGTGCCGTCGCCGAGCTGACGCACACGCCGAGGTCGCTGGTTCGAGTGCACGAACCAGCGACCTCGGCGGACGTCAGTCGTCGCGCGCGTCCTTGACGCGGGCGACGAGCTGGGTGGGGCTCACGTAGCGCAGGGCCACGATGAGGATGACCATCATGGTCGCGGTGTAGACCACGGCCATCGAGGAGACGAGCTGGCGCGCCTCGCCGCCGCCCGAGGCGGTCATCGCCCGGTAGATCGCGACGACGAGCGTGTCGGACTCCGGGCCGGAGACCAGGTACGTCAGCTCGAACATGCCGACGGTGCGCACCAGGACCAGCACGGCCGCCGCGAGGATGCCGGGCACCAGCAGCGGGCCCAGGATCCTCGTGAAGACCGTCCGCAGCGAGGCGCCCGACATCCGCGCGGCGCTCTCGATCGACGGGTTGATCTGCTCGATGAACGGCGTCATGGTCATGATCACGAACGGCACCGACGGCACCATGTTGACCAGGATCACGGCCGTCAGGCTGCGACCGAGCCCGGCGTTGTACATGACCGTCGCGAGCGGGATGCCGTACGTGATCGGCGGCATGAGCACCGGCAGCAGGAACAGCAGGGTCAGCACGCGCTTGAACGGGAAGTTCCGGCGCGCGAGCAGGTACGCCGCCGGCACCCCGATGAGGACCGACGCCGCGATGACCGTCACCGCGACGACGAGCGTCACGCCGATGACCTGCGCCATCCCGAAGCGTTCCCACGCGCCGAGGTAGAAGCTCCCCGACCACGCCTCCGGCAGCCACGAGTCGAACCACGGCTTGCCGAAGGAGTCGACGACGACGCTCGTGATGATCCCGATGAGGAACACGAAGAACGCGGCCACCAGCGCCCACACGACCCACGTCGTGGGGCGTGCGACGAGCGCCTTCTCCCCCGGCGGCAGGCCGGCCCCGCGACGGCGCTTGCGCTCGGGCGGAGGCAGCGGCAGGTCGACGCCGGCTGCGGTCGTGTGCCCGGTCTGCGTCGCCATCAGCCCTTCCCTCCGGTCGATCCCTTGTACATGAACGAGCGCCAGAGCATGACGACCGCGATGACCACGAGCTCGACGAGCCCCATCATCACCGCGATGGTGGAGGCCATCGGGTAGTCGTTCTGCTCACCGAAGGCGCGGAACGCCATGAGCGACATGACACGCGTCTCCCCCATGGCGTCACCGACGAGGCGGGCCGAGGGGAACACGCTGAACGCGAGGACGAACGTGAGGATGAACGTCGTCGCGAGGCCCGGCGCCAGGAGCGGGAGGACGATGCGGCGGAACCGCTGCGCCCAGTTGGCGCCCATCGTCTTCGCGGCCGCCTCGATCGACGGGTCGATCCCCGACAGGTACGAGGTGATCAGCAGGAAGGCGAAGGGGAACCCGGAGATGACCAGCGAGAAGACGACGCCCCAGTAGTTGTTCACCAGCTGGAGCGGCTCGTCGATGATCCCGCTCGAGACCAGGAACCGGTTGAGCCAGCCCTGACGCCCCGCGAAGATCAGCAGGCCCTGCGCGGTGAGGACCGTGCCGAGCGTGATGGGCAGCACGAGCAGCGTCGTCAGGAGCTTCTTGCCGCGGAACTTGTGGCGCAGCTTGTACGCCACGGGGATCGACGCCAGGACGTTGAACAGCGCCACGGGCAGTGCCAGGCGCATCGTCAGGTAGATGGAGTCGAAGACGAACGAGTCCCCGAAGAAGGCGCGGTAGTTCGCGAACGCACCGCCACCCCACTGGTCCTGGATCCAGAACGCCGGCTGGAACGTGAGGCCGATCCCGTACGTGAACGGGTAGATGAACAGCACGACGGTGAACAGCAGCGCCGGCAGCAGCATGAGCAGCGAGCCGTCGACGCCGCGCTCCGCGAGCCGGTGCTTGAGGCTCGCCGTGCTCTTCTCGCGCCGGGGGGCGCGGCCCCCCGGCGTCGGCCGGGCCACGCTCACCGCCTGACCTCCGCGAGCTCGCGTTCCTCGGGGGACAGCGCGCTCGGGTCCACGGCGTCCGCGGGGTAGACCAGCACGCGCGACGGGTCCGCCGTGAGATCGACCGTGTGGCCGAGGACCGGCGGGTGGTCCGCGTGCACGTGCAGCAGCTGGCCCTGCGGTGTCGTCGCCCCGACCGCGAACTCCCGGCCGTGGTACTCGACCGTCACGACGTCCGCACTGACCGCGTTGCCGCCGACCTGGGGCGCCGTCGGCGAGACGACGACCAGGTCCTCGGGCCGGATGGCGACGCGGACCAGCGCGCCGACGGCGACGGGCTCGGGCGCGGTGCCGTGCAGCCGGATCCCCTGCCCCTCGACCGTGACGACGTCGCCGGCGACCGCCGAGACCGTCAGGTCCACGAGGTTGCGGTAGCCCATGAAGTCCGCGACGTGCCAGTTCACCGGGTGCTTGTGCAGCTGCTCGGGCGTGCCGACCTGCTGCACCCGCCCCTCGCGCAGCACCACGAGGCGGTCGGCCATCGACAGGGCCTCCTCCTGGTCGTGCGTCACGTAGATGGTGGTCAGGCCCAGCGACTGGTGCAGCCGCCGGATCTCGGTGCGCATCTCGAGCCGCAGCTTGGCGTCGAGGTTGGACAGCGGCTCGTCCATGAGGACGAGCCGCGGCTCCGTCACGACGGCGCGCGCGATCGCGACGCGCTGCTGCTGACCGCCCGAGAGCTGGCCCGGCAGCTTCTTCGCGTGCTGCTCGAGCTTGACCAGCGCGACCGCCTCGGCGACGCGGCGCTTGGTCTCCTCCTTGGAGACCTTGCGCATCTGGAGGCCGAACGCGATGTTCTTCTCGACGCTGAGGTGCGGGAAGAGCGCGTAGTTCTGGAACACCATGCCGAACCCGCGGTTCTCGGCCGGCACGGTGTCGACGCGCTTGCCGTCGATGAGGATCTGCCCGTGGGTCAGCGGCAGCAGACCCGCGATGCAGTTGAGGGCGGTGGACTTCCCGCAGCCTGACGGCCCGAGCAGGGCGATGAACTCGCCCGCCCGGACCGTCAGGTCGAGGTCCGCCAGCGCCGTCTGACCACCGAAGCTCCGACCGACGCCCTGGAGCTCCAACGACTCGAACTTGCCGGCAGCAATGGCCATGATCAGTTGGCCTCGAACTTCCCGGCGCCGACCTCGCGGTCCCAGATGTCGAACGCGACGACGATCGACGCGGCGTCGAGCTGCGTCTGCGCCTCGTGCGTCTCGATCGCCTCGTCGTACCAGTCGCGCGAGAACTCCTCGATGACGGCCTGCGTGTCCTCGGGCGCCAGGTCGAGGGTCGCGCCCTCGATCGACGGGCCCGGGTAGTGGTAGCCGTTGTCGTACGCCTTGGCGTTCTGCTCGGGCGTCAGCAGGTCGTTGAGGAGCAGCAGGATCGCGGACATCTTGTCCGCCGACTGGCCCTGCGGGACGACCGCGAAGTGCGAGTCGCTGATGAAGGTGTAGTCCTCGAACTCGGCGACCTCGAGCGTGTTGGGCGCGCGGCCGTCGGCGCGGGGCTCGATGTCCCAGCCCATCGTGATCGGCGTCAGCGCCCAGGTGCCGTCCGACATGTTCGTGATGACCTGGCCGGTGCCCGTCGGGTACGTGTCGACGTACTGGTCGAGCTCCTTGAGGAACGCCCAGGTCTTGTCCCAGCCGTTCTCCGGGTCGCGCGGGTCCTCGTCACCGAGGATGTACGGCAGGCCCTGGAGCCACGTGCGGCCCGGGCCGGAGTTCGCGGGGCGCGCGTAACCGAACTTGCCGGGGTTGGCCTCCGCCCACTCCAGGAGCTCCTCGGGCGTGCTCGGCACGTCCGACGTCGGCAGCTGGTCGGGGTTGTAGCTGAGCAGCGGGCCGCCCGGGGTCCACGAGAGCAGCACGCCGTGACCCTGCGAGAGCTCCTGCATGTCGGCGGCGGGCGCGAGGTAGTTGTCCATGTTGCCGAGCCGGTCGCCGTACTCCTCGGCGATCGGGATCCACAGCTCCTCGCCGATGCCTGCCGAGAGGGCGTCGTTGCCCGTCAGCACCAGGTCGATCTGCAGGTTGTTCGTGTCGACCTGCGGCTTGAGGGCGCCGACCAGGTCGGGCGAGGCGCCCGTCTCGAACGTGACCGACGCAATGACGTCGGGGTTCTCCTCGGCGTAGTCCTCGATGGCGCCCTGGAACAGCTTCAGCACGCCGCCGACGTCGTGGATGGTCAGGTCGACCGGCTCCGACGGCGTCTCGGGGATCTCGTCGCCCCCCTCCCCGGCGGCGGCGGACTCCTCGCCCTCGGGTCGCTGCGTGTTCTCGGGGGCCGCGCAGGCCGTGAGCAGCAGCCCGAGGGCCGCGACTCCGGCCACCAGGTGCAGGTGCTTGGTCGTTCGCATGGGCCTTCCTTCTCTCTGTGCTGTCGCCCGACGTCGTCGTCGGGCGGTAGGAGGGGGATCGTGGTCAGGTCGTGATGGCGCCCGCGTGCAGACGGACGTCGGCGCCGTGCGCGGAGGCCGGCGGGCCGGTGCTCTCGCGCACGACGAGCTGGACGGAGAGCTCCTGCACGGTGCGGGCCGCGGGGACGTCGTCGCGCACCTCCGAGAGCAGGAGGTCGACGGCGGCGCGCCCGCTCTCCATGCGGGGCACCTCGACGCTCGTGAGCGCGGGCGAGGTCAGCGCCGCGACGGGGACGTTGTCGACGCCGACCACGCTCACGTCCTGGGGTACGCGCACGCCGCGCTGGCGCAGGCGCTCGAGGAGGCCGAGGGCGAGCAGGTCGTTGTAGGCGAGCGCGGCGCTCGCCCCGGACGCGATGAGGATGTCGGCCGCGGCGACGCCGCCCGAGACGTACGGGCGGAAGCTGCCCAGCTCGACCAGCTCGAGCGCGAGCTCCTCGCCCGCCACGCGGAAGGCCGCGAGGCGCTCGCCGTGGGACCACGAGTCACGCGGCCCGCCGACGTACGCGACCCTCGTGTGCCCGAGCGCGCGCAGGTGGTGCAGGGCCTGCCGCACCCCGTCGGCGTTGTCGACCGTCACGGCCGGGATGGCGCCGCAGCGCCGGTTGACCAGGACGAGGCGGAACTCGCGTGCGAGGCCGGCGATGACGTCGTCGGACGCGCGGGGCGAGCACAGCACGGTCCCGTCGACGCGGCTGGCCATGTTGCGCACGAGCTCGGCCTCCTGGCCGGAGTGCTCGTCGGAGTCGGCGACCAGGAGCGCGTAGCCCGCGGCCTGCGCGCGCTTCTGCACGCCCTTGGTCACGGACGTGAAGTACGGGTTCTCGAGGTCCGGGACGACCAGGCCCAGCGTCCCGGTGCGGCCGGTGATGAGGCTGCGCGCGGCGGGGTTGGCGCGGTAGCCCAGGGCGTGCGCCGCCGCGAGCACCCTGTCCCGGGTGCCGGGCGCGACCTGGTCGGGCCGCGCGAGCGTGCGGGAGACGGTCGAGACGGAGACACCCGCCATGCGGGCCACGTCTCGTGCGCTCACCGCCATCGGTGCACCTCCGTCGCCGGGTCACCTCGGTGTGACCAGGCGCACAGTCTTGCAATCCATTGCACCGATCTGTCAAGCGCCGTGTCAGAACTGCAACCTTCGGCTGCGTCGGCATCCGGGAGTCCTCCCTGATGTCGCAGGTCAGCCGCCACTGCCGGGCGAGACACCTTGCCACCGCGATGCCGGGCGCGGCATCATCCGTGTTTCAGACCTTGCTCAGACCGTCGACGAGGACACCCATGAGCCACGCAGGACCTGCCCCGTCCGCGCGCCGCGCGCGCCGCCGCGTCCCGGGACCGACGCGATGAGGATCGAGCGGGCCGACGTCGTCGTCACGAGCCCCGGCCGCAACTTCGTCACGCTGCGCCTGGAGACGACCGACGGCCTCGTCGGCCTCGGGGACGCGACGCTCAACGGGCGCGAGCTGTCCGTGGCCTCCTACCTGCGCGACCACGTGGCGCCGCTGCTCGTCGGCCGCGACGCGCGCAACATCGAGGACACCTGGCAGTACCTCTCGCGCGGGGCCTACTGGCGGCGCGGGCCCGTGACCATGACGGCGATCGCCGCCGTCGACATGGCGCTGTGGGACCTCAAGGGCAAGGCCGCCGGCATGCCCGTCTACCAGCTGCTCGGGGGCCGCAGCCGGCGGGGCGCGCTCGCGTACGGGCACGCGTCCGGCACGACGCTCGACGCGCTCATGGTCTCGATCCGCAACCACCTCGACCGCGGGTTCCGCGCGATCCGGCTGCAGACCGGCGTGCCCGGGCTCGGCAAGGTCTACGGCGTCGGGACGGACCAGGGCGTCGGTCAGAAGTACGACTACGAGCCCGCCGGACGCACGGCGGCGCCGGTCGAGGAGGACTGGGACACCCGCGCCTACCTGCGCCACATCCCGTCCGTCTTCGAGGCGGTCCGGGCCGAGTTCGGCCCCGAGCTGCCGCTGCTGCACGACGCGCACCACCGGCTGTCCCCGAACGAGGCCGCCCAGCTGGGCCGCAGCCTCGAGCCGTACGACCTGTTCTGGCTCGAGGACGTCACGCCCGCGGACAACCCCGAGGCGCTGCGGCGCGTCCGCGCGATGACCACGACGCCGCTGGCCATCGGCGAGGTGCTCACGAGCATCCACGACTACCGCCAGCTCATCACCGAGCAGCTGATCGACTTCGTCCGGTCCTCGCCCGCCCACGCGGGCGGCATCACCGGGGTCAAGAAGCTCATGGACCTCGCCGCGCTGTACGGGATCCGGTCCGGCTTCCACCAGCCGACCGACATCTCCCCCGTCGGCATGGCCGCCGCCCTGCACCTGGACATCGCCCTGCACAACTTCGGCATCCAGGAGTTCATGGAGCACAACGAGCGCACGCTCGAGGTGTTCCGCACCAGCTACACCTTCACCGACGGCCTCCTGGACCCCGGCGAGACGCCCGGCCTCGGCGTCGACCTGGACCTGGAGCTCGCGGCGCAGTTCGAGTACACCCCCGCGTACCTGCCCGTGAACCGCCTGCGGGACGGCACCCTGCACGACTGGTGACCCGGCGCGCGGCACGTACCCGAACGGGGGGACGCGCGAGCCGGGCCTCCGGTCCGCTCACAGACCCGGGCCCGGCTGCCGATGGTGCGGACATGGCGTCCGGTCCCACGCAGAACTACGACGACGCCTCCCTCGGCGCGTGGCGGCCGCGACCCGTGCTGGCGGCCGCGGTGCGGACCGCGACGTACGGCGCACCCGTGCTCGTGACCCTGGGGTTCGGCGCCGCGGCCGTGCGGTGGTTCCCGCCGTCGCGGCTGGGCCTGGACCCGTGGCTGTGGCTCCTGCTCGAGGTGCTCTGCGCGACGGCGCTGGTCATGGGCACCGGCGCGGCCCTGCGCCGGCTCCTGCCGCTGAGCGCGCTGCTGCGCCTGACCGCGTACTTCCCCGACCGTGCTCCCTCGCGGCTCGCGGTGGCACGGCGCACGTACTCGCCGGCCGCGCTCGAGACCGGCACGCTCGCGGCCCCCGGGGACCACGCGAGGCTCCTGCTCGACCTCGTGCGCCGGCTCGACGCCCACGACCGCACGACCTTCCGGCACTCCGAGCGCGTCCAGGCGTACAGCGCGCTCATCGGTGAGCGGCTCGGCCTGTCGCGCGACGACCTCGCGCGCCTCGCGTGGGCGGCCCTGCTGCACGACGTCGGCAAGCTCGCGGTGCCGGTGCCGGTCCTGACCAAGGCCGGGCGCCCGGACGACGCGGAGTGGGCGACGCTGGCCGAGCACCCCGCCCGCGGCGGGCACCTGGTCGCGTCGCTCGCCCCGTGGCTCGGGTCGTGGACCGACGCGGTCGCCCAGCACCACGAGCGCTGGGACGGCGCCGGCTACCCGACGAGGCTCGCGGGCACGCAGATCAGCCTCGCGGCACGCATCGTCGCCGTCGCGGACGCCTTCGACGTCATCACCTCCGCGCGGCCGTACAAGAAGCCGCTCTCGGCGGCGGCCGCACGGGCCGAGCTCACGCGCTGCGCCGGCACCCAGTTCGACCCCGCGGTCGTGCGGGCGCTGCTCGCCGTGGGCCTCGTCCGGCTCCGCCTCGTCGCGGGGCCCGTCTCGGCACTGGCGGCGCTGCCCGGCCTGCGCGCGGTCCCGGACGCCGCCGGCGCGGTGCCCTCG